>CAZLIE010000056.1:0-23909 GCA_964559345.1 uncultured Terriglobales bacterium | reverse complement strand
AGAGTGTAACCCATGTGTCCGGTACGAACTGTTACCTATCTGTCGGGTCGCTCATTTATCTCCTCATACGAACATCGGGTTTCGGCATATGGGCCTAATGCCCAGGGCCTCTGCTGTAATTTGAAGCACCCAGAGAAGCTGGATTAGTTCTCGTGCCAGTGCGCCAGCGTTGAGTAAACCTGCTTTACCTGAGAAGTCATCCTAGCGAAAGAATCTCACTGTTCATCTATCTCTTCTACGCGAGTGACATTGCGCGGGACTCCCACAGCGTTCTGAATTGGGAGGAAAAGGAACAGCTCTCTATGCAGAACCTCAACAACCTCAAGCGTCAAGTTGCCATTTTCGTTCTTACGGGGTTGTCGTGCCTCATCGCGGGCTGCGGCGGTTCCAGCAGCAGCCAAAACTCGCCTACAAGTAATACCACCCCAACTGCTCCGACGCCCAACACGCCCACGCCATCAACACCTAGCCCAACACCGGCGCCGACAGCAACATCACCTGGTGCGTACATGGCGACGATGTTTCTTCTGGCAGAGGGTTCTTCTGCACCTCCGAGAGGGACTGTCAACGTAAACGCGCAGGCCGACAATGGTAGCGGTACGCTACAGATCAGCGGAGGCCAGCCGAGTGCCAGCTATGAGTTGCAATTCTGCTCAGGCGGTCAGCCTCCTAGCACTAGTGCACGAGCATCGACACCTACAGCACCGATGCCAGCGGCTCCGCGAACATAACGTTTCAAGTTCCTCCTGGGCCATCATCGAATTCGGGCTATCACGTTGGAAGCTTTTATGTTCTCGCTAATGGCAATCCGGTCTATGCTAGCGGTGCAAGCGCTCAAGTCGTAGGTATTTCCTTCCGTGCGCCGGTGTTGCCGGGGCTGCCTGGGAATCCGCCGGGCAGCGGAAGTGTCAGCGCTTCCGGCCAGACGTTGCATGTCGCACTTAGCGGGGTGCCAGCCAGCATGAGTTATGAAGTGCTTCTTTGCTCTCCTACCTTGACGGGAGTCCGGTGTAATTCTTTCGGTACAAATACCGTGGATGTGGACGCGCAGGGCAACGGAGCAAAAGATTTCGCTTTGCCGACTGCGACATTTATCGGGTTCCTACAAGTGCAGAATCACTTAAATCAATTCTATGTATCCGGATTCCGCGTGCGGTAACTCGAATCAGCATTCTCTCCTGCTTCCCGAACTGCCTTTTTTTGATAAGCAGTCCTCCTAAAAAAGATCAGAGTTCTAAAATCGTCTCCTAGAGCGCGCCATTCTCGCTTTAAAAATCGGAGCCCGCTGCGGTAGCGGCGGGAGCTTGGTTTGAAGCGATCTTTCGATCGCGGAATCGACGTTACTGAAACCGGAGCGAAGCACACCTGGCGGCTTCAATTAGGCCGCGAATCGGTGCGATGCGTTGATTTCATTCATCCCAGATCAAAAAAGACGACTTCCGGACCGCATAACTGCCATCAAAAAGCCGAATTCGTGCGTCTGAAGGTCGTTATTCGGCCACATACGGACCACTTCGGACGCAGTGCTTACGCGGCTTCCCTTCCTTATATTTATGCATTCGTTTTTTAATCGAAAAGCGGAATCGACGTTTGAAGGGCGGTGGGGGCGGTGTACCTCTACGTCGGAAGATTGAAAGTCTCTCCTTGGGATGAAGGTAAATCGATTTATCTTCGAGGTTTTTTGTGGCCGTCGAGAGCTGAAATTCGGATTTCTGATTTTCCGGAAAATTGTGGGGTATGGGCGTGGGGGTGGAGCACACGCTACTGGGGTATCAGGGAGTCGCCTTCGGGACTGATGCTGTTGCCCAGTAGTTGTTTCTCGCGAGCACGTCGGCGTTTTCGTCTGACTTGAGTCGCACGCGGAGCCGATGGAGTCCTGGTTGCGCATTGGTGGGTTGAAAGCTGAGCAGGTAGCGGCTGTGGAGATGGTTGGTCATCCCGTTGATCGCCTGTTCGAAGTTTTTGCCGGATGTGAAGACGCTGTACTCGCCTCCGGTGAGGCCGGCGATAGTGCGCGGAGCATTCTTCTTCACTGCGTTTCTGGCAGCGGAGAGAGGCGCGAGCAGGTCGAGGTTCGGGTGCCACTCGTTGTTCTTCCCGCGCCAGGTGTCGAGCACATTGGAGATGGTTGGAGAGAACGTAATGGCGTAAAGGACCGTGTTGCTGTTGCCGAATCCGGCAACTACGTCGTCGATTCGGGCCGTCTTGCTGCCATGGTCGCGCGTCTCGGAGACCACTAGCAGCACCCGCTGGCGCTGGCGCGGAGTCTTATCGAGCACGCGGAGGGAGAAAAAGACGGCGTCGAGGATGGCGGCGCCGCTGTCTCCATTGCGCAGATGAGCGAGATCGTTGCTGACGACGTTGGGATCGCTGGTGAAGTCCTGGATGAGTTGCGGGTGACTGTCGAACATCACGATTGCGACTTGCGTGTTGCCCTGGCTGAGCAGCGGCTCTAGCATCGCGCCGACGGTGTGGATGCGCTCGAACTCTAGGCCGGCGCGGCGTCCGCGCTGGATGGCGACCACCATGGAGACGGGATCGAGGTCGGCCTCTTCGTCCATGTGCACGGTTTGCGGCACGCCGTCGTCCTCGATGGTGAAGTCGCTTGCGTGCAGTCCATACACGATATTGCCATCACTTCCCTTCACCAGCGTGGGCACGAGCACCACATTGGTCTGCGTGGAGAAGGTCGGCTGCTGCGCGATGGACGGTGAACACGCGACGCAGATCAGCAAGACGGCGGTTGTGCGCAGGTCGTATGCGGGCCGTGGGAACTTCATCGCGGCAATTCTACTTCGTGTCGGGAATTTCTATGGCGGCTAGCAGCTTCGATATTTCATCCTGGTTCGCCACTGGCAGGCACTCCAACGCGATGCGCGCGAGGCTGCGATAGACGTCCAGCAGTGCCGGAGCGGCAGCGAGTGCGGCGAGATGCTTGCGGATCGTGTCCACGTCGCCGCGCTTGAGTGGCCCACTGAATGCCGCCTGTGGACCGTTGGCGAAGATGTTGTCGATCGTCTGACGCACGATGGGCTGCATCAGCGCGCGTGCCTCGTCCTCTGGCAAACCGGCTAGCACGCCGACCTGTTGCGCTGTTGCGACCAAAGCGACTAGCAGAGGCGAGACGAAGAATCCAAATGCGTGGTACGCGGCCTTGTGCTCGCGATCGATACGGAAGGGATTGCCGCCGATGTCGCGCACGATGGCAGCGGCAATGGTCAGGGCTTTGGGATCGCCTTCGAGTGCGAATGGCACGCGGGTGAAATCTGCGGCGGCATGGGCGACGAATGTCATGAGCGGATGTGCCGAGGCGATCTCGGCGCCCGCGCTCTTGACTGGCGCGAGGACGTTGCTGGCGAGCGCTCCGCTGGAGTGCAGCACCGTCTTGCGCGTCCACTTGGCGCGGCCGGCGAGCTCTGAGCCGACTTGCGCGATCGCATCGTCAGGCACGCAGATCCAGGTAAGATCGGCGTCGAGCTTGGCAGCGTCCAGGGTCTTCGCGTTTGCTTTCACCGCTTGCGCGAGAGCGCGGGCTCTGTCAAGCGAACCCGGACGCGAAATGATTTCCCGAATGTGGTATTTGCCTTTCGTAAGAGCTCTCGCCAGAGCCGATGCGAGTGTCCCTGCGCCCACCAGCGTGATCGTTGGAGTGCTCAGAAGCGCATCTCCAGGGACGCCAGCGTGCGCACGACGGTCGCTCGAAATCGCGACCAGGGATACTGCTCAGCCTTGGCCCTCGCCTGCACTCTCATCGCACGGAGTCGTTCGCGGTTGCGATAGGCGAATTCTAATTTTTCCATTAGTGGGGTGAGTTCTCCGGCAGGCACAATGAATCCATCTTCGCCCTCGTCGAGGATGTCGGCAGCGCCGCATCCGTCCGACGTGAGCAACGGAGTGCCGCACGTTAGGGCTTCGAGGTTCACAAGTCCGAAGCCCTCGTTCAGCGACGGGCTGCAGAGCAAATCGGATCGCCGGTATTCGTCTCGTAGCTGGGACCAATTGAGCGCTCCCAGGAATGTGAAATGAGAACGATAGGCCGCAAGCAGTCTGTCATTGCGGGCTCCGTGACTGGCGATCCGCAATTCAGAATCGGGAAAACTGAGTCGGCGCCAAGCCTCGAGGAGCAGGTGCAGGCCCTTCTGGCGGACGAGCTGTCCTGTGAACAGCACGGTGAAATGGCTGTCATGAGGGCGCTGAGCAGGCGTGAAGAAGGCGAGATCTACGCCGTATGGGACTACTGCAACGCAGTTCTCGGTGACACCGTGTTCAATCAGTGTGCGCTTGATGTGCTCGCAACTGGTGAGGCAATAATCAGCACTCAGTGGCTCGGATGCATATCGATCGAGCATCTCGCGCGGACAGCGGAGCTCGTTGAAGACCGGTTCCTGTTTGAAATCGGGTAGCAACTCGTCGTTGCGCAATGCATCGCGGACCGAAAGCGGATGTGGCTGCACCTGAAACAACACCTTCGCTTGCGCTCGGCCGCTGAAGGCGCTGGTCGCTACGTGGTTGTGGGCGAGCACCCCACACTCGTGTTTCGCCGCGAGTGTTGCGGCATGACGTCCGAGACGATCAACTTCCGTACTCCAGAGGTCGGGATGACGCTGGGTTCTGACGAGATATCCCGGCATCAGCTTCACGCGGTTCGAAGGTAAACCGGGATTGAATCTGCGCGGCAGCTTCGCCGACAAGAATCGTGGAACAAGGCGCTGGGCTGCGCGAAATGCCATCCGCTCCATCGGACTGTACCAGTCCGTGACCAAAGCATCCAGCACGCCAGCCTGCTTCAAGGCGCCGGGAACTTGGTACGAATCGCGCGCACCGGGGAACGCTGCGACCCAGCAAATCGCTGCGGCACCCTGCGCGTGAGCGACTGCTTCGACGGGATTAGTTGCGGTAGCCAAGTGTCTCGCGCGAACGTGAATTATCCAACAGTTCTGGTAGTTTGTGACTCTGGTGAATCCGCCATGCTTGGTGTGCCTGACCAATATCCCGACGCCTATCGACTTTTCTTCTTTCGAGAACTCAATCAGGCGCTGCGCGAGGTTTGCAACTGTGCCCACGCGAAGTTCCGACGCCACCTTAGCAACCGTCGGCGAGCTGGCTACGTTCATGCGACCGTTATGCGATACCGCCGAGAAGCTGGCGAACGCGAGTGGCACTTGAAATATCGTTGCTCCTGGGATCTCGCCTGCGGCACACGGATAACTGCTGATAATTGAGACTTGATCACCTGCCTTCACGAAATACGAGATCCAGCTCTTCGCGGTTGGACTGCGGCATCGGCGATGAAACAGAGCTTCACGGTGGGAGTGGGTAAGCTAATTGAATGCTGGGAAGCTTGCAACGGGAGTTTCCGCAGGAATAACGAAAGTGAGTGGGAATTTTCGTTCCGAAGACTGGAATTGGCGAATTTTCCCACCAATTCCGGGAAAATCGGAAGATTAGCAAAGCACTAAATCGCCAGTCTCTTAAAGAGCCATTCAGGGACCATTCCAATGGCAGCCATGATCCAGCGCCAGGGCCTTGGAGTGTAAATTACATCGCGCTGTGAGTTGACAAGCGCGACATAGATGTCGGAAGCAACCGTCTCCGGCTTAGCTAGGAACGGCAGGGCTTGTATGTTTGCCGTCATCGAAGTTTCAACCGGTCCAGGCTTGATCGTTAGCACGCGCACTCCAGACAGAAACATACGGCTTCGAAGCCCCTGCAGGAAGATAGTCAAGCCGCCTTTCGCCGCCCCATAAACATAATTGGACCGGCGGCCGCGATCCCCAGCTACGGATGTAATCACTGCCATCGTGCCCGCTGCTCGCCTTTCGAAGTAACTCGCAAATACGGTGAGTAGGGCGACAGCACTGACGAAATTATTCTCCAGCTCACGTACCGCAAACGCTGCCGACGTTTGACAACTTGCTTGTTCGAACATGCTGCCATAGGCCAGAATCAGAGTGTCGAAGTCCCGGAAGCATCCTTTTGCAAAAGAGACCACAAGATGCGGATCGGAATCGACCAGATCGGCTTCGAAGGTCTGTACCTGAGCTGCGCCGCGCGCAAGCAGATCGCTTCTAAGGCAATCCAGGCGCTCCTGGGAACGCCCGACCAGCAGCAGCTCCTTCCGCTCCTGCGCAAATTTTCGCAGTAGCGGCTGGGCAATGCCTGAGGCAGCGCCGAGAATCACGATCTTCTGCACTGGGCTAACCATTGGTGACCCGCCGCCAGAAAGACGATGAACACTTAGGATCGATGAATGGCACTAGCCTTCGCCAGTGCGGAAAGCTCGCCGCGAACATTTTGGAGGACATGCGCGCGTCTTTCGCGGGATAGAGTGCGCCACAGTTAGCTAAGACCAGCTGATCGAGCATGTCCAATAATCTAAGTGTAGAGGCGCCGCGCATCGGCACATCGAGGGTAAGAGTGAATCCCGGCCGTGGAAAAGAGAGCAGCCCAGGAGATCTTAGGTTGCCAAATGCCTTCAATACCGCCAGGAAACATCCGTGATTTGAGGCCGATACCAGTTGAATGGCGGCGCTGAGAGCATTGAGATTCTCCAGTGGCACCACGAATTGGTACTGAACGAATCCGCGTTTGCCATAAAGCAAGTTCCACTTCAACAAAGAATCGAGAGGATAAAAGAATGGATCATAGTGAGTTAGCGAAGATTGAGATTTGCGAGATTTGAGTCCGTAATAGGCTCCGTTGAAAAGGCCCAGGGCCGATCTATTCAGTAAGAACTCGGGAAGCACACATGGCAGAGTGACTGTGCGCGAGGGCGGACGCACATCTGCCTGGACGTGATTACCGCGGAAAAAAATCCCGCGCGTATTCTTGCCGGCGAGGCAGTCGATCCAAGCGACAGTGTATTCGAAATTCTGGTCGCTTTCGGCGGAAAGAGCGACAAACTTTTCCAGGCTTTTGAATGGCAGAGCTTGCGACTCGATAGCGTTGCCATCGATGCGCTTCAGCTTGACATCGGCCCACCCAATTACTCCAGTAAGTCCTAATCCTCCGATCGTAGCCTTGAACAAATCGGCATTCTCTTTTGGCGAGCAGAAGATGGGCTTCGCGTCAGATCTGTAAAGCATCAGGCCTTCCACATGGCACCCGAAAGTACCGGCGCGATGGTGGTTCTTTCCATGAACATCATTCGCAATAGCGCCGCCGATGGTGACGAATTTCGTTCCCGGCGTAACCGGCAGGAACCACCCATGGGGAACGATTACCTGAAGCAGATCGCCGAAAGTAACTCCACCTTCAAGGCGCACTCGTCCGAATGTCCAATCGAAATGAAGAATGCGATTTAAGGGTGAGCAGTCCAGAAGATCGCGATGTTCGTTGAGGCAGGAATCGCCGTAGCTCCGGCCCAATCCATACGGTAGAAGAGACGCAGGTTCCGCATTTCTCAGAACGTCCGGAAGGTGATCGCGCCAATAAACCTTCGACACGCGTCGATGCGCCACACGCGGATATCTGCCCCAGGATTGATATCGAACATCGAAGGCTGCGTCTGGGGAAGTCGCTAAGTCGTGCTCTTTGACTGGTACTCCACTCATTTGCTGCGAAACCCACCGATCACTAAGTCCACGATCGCAATCGCGCCGAGAAACCAACTCACGCGATCACGAATGGCGAACATCACCGGATCAAGATCGAGTTCGCCGCGCCCGGCGAGCAGCCAAACGCGAGCGAGCCAATAAAGCACTAAAGGACACAACCACAGTAGTTGGGCGGGGTTGCGGTACAGCAGGCTCACTTCACTGCCGCGCGCATACAAACATAGGATCACGACGGCCGCGAAGCTGCTGGCCACTCCGAACATCGCAAGTAATTCGCGATCTTGGACAACATAGCCACGGCCCGAGTTGCCGTCTTCCACCACTTGGCGGGCGCGCTGCAGTTCAGAATGTCGCTTGGCCATCGCCAGACTTAGAAAGAAGAATAGGCAGAAAGCAGAAAACCATTCGGAGACAGGAGTATGTGAGATCGAGGCTCCTGCCCAAATCCGTAGAGTGTAAAAACTGGAAAGAACGAAGACATCCAGCAGTGGAATTTTTTTTAACTTCCACGAATACGTCACGGTAAGGATCGCATACCCAGCCAGGACAGCCGCGAACCTGACATTCACGAGTACCGCCGACACTAACGAAATGCCAACGAGTACGCTGGATTCAAGAACACCAACCCACAACGGAAACTGGCCTGCGGCGAACGGGCGTTTACTCTTTGACGGGTGAGAGCGATCGGAATGAAGGTCGAGCAGATCGTTCACAATGTACAAACCCGAGGCGCACGCGCCAAATAAGAGGAATCCCAATAAACTCTGCCGCCACACGTGCCATCCAAATTTATGCGCAAGCAAGACCGGCAACAACACCAGCAGGTTCTTGGTCCAATGAAGAAGGCGGACGGAGTGCAGCCATGTGCGGAACGAAGGGTACGGCGTTTGGAACAAGCGCAAGACCGGATTTGTACGGCCAACGCTGCTCGCAAGGTATTGAGTTCCGACTACATGAGCGCATCGTCCTGCTCGCCAGACCGGCAAGTCTGACGGCGAGTTGCCAATGTAATCGAAATTGCCTTTCCCCAGGAGACCGGCCAGAAATCCCGCCTTCGCTTGACCTTTGAGATTTACCGATCCATCGCTTCCATAAACGGCGTCGAATTCACCAATGTAAGCTGCAACCTGTTCCGCAACGGTCTGATCGGCGGCCGTTACGAGGAGCACCTGCCGGCCTCGGCGGTGCTCGCCGCAAACGAACTCCAATACTTCCTCGCGGTAAGGGAGCATTTGCACGGGAATTGGAACGCGCATCGCCAGTTCCCGCTTGAGCACCGAGCGGCCACGAACAAACCACCATGCGACCAGAAACACAGACCACGGACTCTGCTTGAACAAAAGCAACAACTGCTCATGCAGCAAATCGGTCTTGATTAGTGTCCCGTCGAGGTCGACGCACAACGGAGTACGGAGGACATCCTCCTCGGACAAGCGCCGCAGATCGGCATCCGATACCGACTTCTCCACTACGGTGCTCAAGCGAGCACCGTCCGAGATGGATTAGCTTGCCGGGTCATTTAATAAGGGCCAAGCTCGTACTTCATCTTAGTTGTGCATGAAAAACAAGATACCTGGAGGCCAAGGGCCCTCATTAGTAATTGGTGGAACACCGGAGCCACGAATATCCACTGACAATCGACTCTTTCCTCGCCGAGTGGGCATGCGATCGGAGAGATGATGATTGGCAGATTTCGTAGGCTGCAGACGCGAACGTCTTGTACCGTCCGGAGTCGTGGAAACTGTTCTGATGAAACGGTTTAAGAGGACTCTCTTAGCTCCTGCATTTCCACACCGCTGCTTGCTAAAATGAAAATGGTCGAGCGTTGCCTGGGAAGCTATGATGACTTCCTATGCAGGTGTCGCCCTAACCACCAACCCTAAAACCTCCCCCTTGGGATTTGGAGAAGTTGACAGCATCATGGCAAAAGCAAAAGCTTCGAGCAAAGGCAATCCGTCAACCAATGGCGAAACAAAACGAACCGGTATTTCCGCTGTGGCGTCGAAAAGCGACAGCAATTCCGCGTTGCAGAAGAGTGCTGAACGCGTGAGCAACGCGAACAACGGCGATGTCCCTCTGCCTTCACGAGCGACGGAGACGGGTGTTTATCCCAGCGTGAGCGAAGAGCAAATCCGGCAGCGCGCGTACGAACTCTATGTGCAACGCGGCGGCACCGACGGCCTCGATGCGGATGATTGGTTCCGTGCCGAAACCGAACTTCTTGGCCGCAGGTCAGCTTGATTCGGCTGGTGGCTGTTTCAAAGCGCCGGAGGTGGACGCATTGAAAAAGACGGTGTTGCTCGTGGACGACAACCCGGTCCAACTCTCGGCGCGACAGATGGTGCTAAGCCAGGCTGGGTTGCAAGTCCAGGTCGCGACCAGCGCCGACAGTGCGCTCGCCCTGCTTAGAACGCTATCGCAAGCGTCACAAATAGGCGTGATTGTCACCGATCACATCATGCCGGAGGCGACCGGATCTGAATTTGTGGCGATGCTGCGCGAGATCAACCCTACAGTTCCAGTTATTGTTATCAGTGGAATGCCCGGCGCGGAACAGGAGTACGAGGGATTAAAGGTCATTTTTCGTCAGAAGCCTTGTCCGCCACCTGAGCTTATTCAATTGGTGGAATCAGCGGTGAATCGGTCATAACGCGACCGCATTGCGCGTCTCCCTGTCGAAACAGCCATTTCGCGGCACTGCGGCGTGCGGATTCCGAGTAAAATCGGGAATTCCGGGACATCTTTCTAGCGTCTCTATTTCACATGCCGCAGTTCGGAAGTTTTTCGCTCCTCTTCGCGCTCGTGCTCAGCGCTTACTCGCTGTTGGCCGGGACGCTCGCACTGCGGCAGCAGTCTGTGGGTATTCCCAGTGGTCGGTTGTCCGAGACTGCCCGCCGTGCCGGGATCGCGACTTGGTTTGCTGTGGTTGGAGCGGCATTCGCTCTGGTATGGGCGGCCCTGAACAACGACTTCTCGGTCGCATATATCCTCCATCACAGCAATCGAAACCTTCCCACTCCTTATAAGTTTGCCGCTCTGTGGTCTGGACAGGAGGGATCGCTACTCTTCTGGGCGTTGCTCCTTTCAACCTATGGTCTCGTCCTCCGCTTGCGGCACAAGGTCGATGTAAAGCTGGTAGCATACGCCTCGGCCATCCTCGCCGGCGTTCAGCTTTTCTTTCTTCTCCTGCTTAATTTTGCGGCGACACCGTTTTCGCTCGTCACGGGACAGATTCCGGCCGACGGGAACGGTCTAAATCCATTGCTGCAGTACCCCGAAATGGTGATTCATCCGCCGATGCTCTACCTGGGATACGTTGGCTTCGCCGTCCCATTCGCGTTTGCTTTGGGCGCGCTGATCATGAAGTATCCCGGCGAGAAGTGGATTCACATCACCCGCCGATGGACCATGGTCACGTGGTGCTTCCTTACCTGTGGAATCTTCCTCGGAGCGCATTGGGCGTACTCAGTCCTCGGCTGGGGCGGATATTGGGGGTGGGACCCGGTCGAGAATGCGTCGTTGATGCCGTGGCTTACCGGCACCGCATTCCTGCATTCGGTGATGATGCAGGAAAAGCGTGGGATGCTGAAGACGTGGAACGTATGGCTGATCTTCTCCACGTTCATGCTGTCGATACTCGGCACGTTCCTCACGCGTAGCGGAGTAGTCAGTTCGGTACACGCGTTTGCGCAGTCGTCGATTGGCGACTGGTTCATCTGGTTCCTGGCGATCACGCTGGCAGTGTGTACCTACTTTTACGTTCGCAATCGCGACCATTTGCGCAGCGAGCATCGGTTGGAATCGCTGCTCTCCCGAGAATCGAGCTTCCTGTTTCAGAATCTGGTGTTGCTCGCCTCCTGCTTCGCCGTGCTCTGGGGGACATTGTTTCCAGTTCTCTCGGAATGGGTGCAAGGTCATAAGGTCACCGTCGGACCTCCGTTCTTCAATCGCGTCAACGTTCCGATTGCGATGTTTCTGTTGCTGCTCACCGGTGTGGGACCGCTGCTGGCCTGGCGCAGTACTTCATGGGCAAGTCTGAGGCGGAACTTTGCCATTCCAGCGATTGCATGTGCCGTGACCGCAATCGCCTTGATAGCGTTTGGTGTAAAGCCCTGGACAGATGCAGCGCACCTCTATTCGCTGATGGCCATTTCTCTTGGCGCTTTGGTCGCTGCGACGATCGCCTCTGAGTTCGTTCGCGGAGGACGGGTCATCTCGCGCCACACGGGGCAAAACCTCCTCGCCTCCATGGTCACACTCACCCGCCGCAATACCCGGCGCTACGGCGGATACATCGTCCACTTCGGCGTCGTGGTCGTCGTAATTGGATTGGCCGGCTCTGCGTTCAATCAGCAGAAAGAGCAGGAGATGGGATTCCGCGACACCATGCAGATCGGACGCTACACTCTGGTCTGCGACAACTACACGCAGGAAGATAATCCGAACTACTCGACGGAATACGCGATGCTCGACGTTTACAAAGACGGAAAGCTTATCGCACAGATGTTCCCGGAGCGGCGTTTTTTTAAAGCCAGCCAGCAGACGAGCACGATGGTGGCGAACCATTCCACGCCGAAAGAAGATTTGTACGTCATCTATGCGGGCAAGAACCTTGATACAGACAAGCCCATCATCAAGGCCTTTGTAAATCCGCTGGTGATGTGGATTTGGATTGGCGTCTTTGTGCTGATTTTCGGGACAGCGGTTGCGCTGGTGCCTCCAATGTCCGCAGCGGTTCGCCAGCCACAATACGTACATCCGGCGATGGTGCCACTCCGTCGAGAACCAGTGGAAGCGGGCGATTGATGCTTATTTCGCTGAAAATCATTAGGCAGACAGCGCTTACTTTTTTGACCGCAGCGTTCGCGGTTGCGCTGCTAGGGGCCAGCGGCGATAAGGCCCGCTTCAACGATCTTGGACATCGCATGATGTGCGTCTGCGGATGCAATCAGGTGCTGCTCGAGTGCAATCACGTTGGGTGCCAATATTCAGACAAGATGCGGGACCAGTTGCTGACCAAAGTGCGCCAGGATTCGAGCGACGACAGCGTCTTGCAGTCGTTCGTGCAGGAATACGGCACAACGGTTCTGGCCGCGCCGACTGCCCGCGGGTTTGATAAGGTTGCCTGGATCATGCCATTCGCAGTGTTCTTTGCGGGCTCGTTCACTGCGGTTGCGGTAATCCGAAACTGGAAGTCGCGCGCTTCTGTCGGAGAGGTGAGCGCCGAGCCTGCGTACGGACTCGAGAGATTCCGCGAGCAAGCGCGCAAGGAGACTGAACTGTGATCCCCGCAGTCGTCTGCGTGCTCTTTGCTGCCGGCTTACTCGTGTACGTCTTCGCGCCCGGCGTGATCTACGAGCGAAGCGGGGACAAGTCGCGGCTCACTTTCTTGGAAGAACGCAAGCAGGTGATTTACGAGAACCTGCGTGACCTCAACTTTGATTACAAAGCGGGCAAATTTCCCGCGGCAGACTATGAGTCACTGCGATCGTCGCTCGAGGCGGAAGCCGCAGAGATACTGGCTGAGATCGCCGCGCTCGAGCAGACGGCGCAGCTTGTCTGAATTTCAGACTGGCCACAGCACATTCCTCCCGAGATTTTTCTCGATGGCATCTTCAATGAAAACTCTATCTAGCTCTCTTATTTGTCTCTGCATCATCACTGCTGTCACTCTCTCCGCTTCAGCTTCCAACATCACAGGGACGGTCACGAACAAGACCAGCGGCAAGGCGTCTCAAGGTGACGACGTCGTGCTTCTGAAGCTTTCTGAAGGAATGCAGGAGGCAGCGCGATCGAAAACTGACTCGCATGGCAACTTCACTCTGCAAGTACCGGAAGACGGAGCGCAACATCTGGTCCGAGTGACACACGACGGCGTCAATTATTTTCGCCCCGTTCCGGTCGGCACGACGACAGTTGCTCTCGAGGTCTATGACGCCGCCAAGAGTGTCGAAGGTGTCACAGGACGCGCCGACATTTTGCGCATTCAGACCGAGGGCAATCAGATGGAAGTCACGGAATTGTTCGTGCTCCAGAACAATTCCAGGCCGCCACGCACACGAATGAGCGATCGCAGCTTCGAGATCACATTGCCAGCTGATGCCGTACTCGATTCCTCCCTCGCCGCCGGTCCCGGAGGCATGCCGGTGAATTCGTCTCCTGTGCCCACAGGCGATAAAGGACACTATGCCTATGTTTTTCCGATTCGACCAGGAGAAACGAAATTTCAGATTGCGTATCACACGCCGTACTCCGGCAGCTTTGAATTCCATCCACAGATTCTCACGACCATGGAAGACGTTGTGGTGATGCTGCCGAAGAGCATGAATCTCAAAGGGGACGGCTCTCCGTTCTCAAATGGCGGTGAAGAGAAGGGCATGAGCATCTTCGTCGCGCACAATGTAGCCGCAGGCACGCAACTCGCGTTTTCAGTTTCCGGCACTGGCCAGATTCCACGCGACGCTCAGGATGGAGGCAACGCAGGCGAGCAGGCTGCAAATGCCGGTGCTCCTGACAACCGCCCGGGAGGTGGGCTGGGGAAACCGGAAGAAACTCCCGATCCGCTGCACGCATATCGATGGTGGATCATCGGCGGACTCGCCGCAGCGCTAGTTGTCGGGGCAGTGGTAGTTGTGAATCAGCGGCGGCAGTCTGGAGCATCGATCCCGAGCGCCGCAGTTGCGCCTATGTATTCGGCCAATCGGCCGCCGGCAGCGGTTTCGTCCACTCCGAACCGCAGTTTGTTTTTGGAAGCCATGAAAGAAGAACTGTTCCAACTCGAGACTGACCGGCTGCAAGGCAAGATCTCCGACGCCGACTACCAGCAAGCCAAGGCGGCGCTCGATCTCACGATGAAGCGTGCGCTCGAACGTTCCCAGCAAGCTGGGCCTAGGCTCTCCTAAACGTAAAAGGCCGTCCGCGTGGACGGCCTTTTACCTTCTGCATGCTTACGGCGTCTTGTCATTAAGGTCGCATGGAGCGTCAGACGGCTGAACTACCTTGGTCAAATCCGGAGGCGTCGCCCAAGCAGCCTTCGTGAAGTCAAACACCTCGGTCAAGTCCGGCTGAGCGGCATCGCGCTTGGTGAGGGCAGGCAGATTGTAGCGCTGCTCGACGAACCGCAAAATCGCAGTGTTATCTGCCACTTTGTGGAACACATAATGCGGCTTGGTGTATGGCGACACAATCATGGTGGGCAGACGGAATCCCGTGCGGGTAAAGTCTCCCTGCGGATCTTTCGGCAGCAGATCCATAGGCTTGATCCCGTCAGGGCTTGGCATGGTTGCGGGTTTAACGTGGTCGAAGAAGCCGCCGGCTTCGTCATAAGTCAAGAAGAAGACCGAGTCCTTCCACGCCGTGCTGCTCATTAGCGCCTGAATCAACGATTTGTCGTAAACGGCACCGATCTGGACTGGATTACCGGGGTGCTCATCGCGTCCTGTTTCGAATCCGGGCTCGATGAGAACGACTGCCGGCAAGGTTCCGTTCTTGAGATCGGTAAAGTAATCGGTCTGTCCCGCTGCGCACGGAGTGCTCTTCAGCGTGCAGTCCACCGGAGCGAGATGCTTTACATCTTCATGCTGGTTGGACCAAACAAAATCAGTGAGGCTGGTGAGGGGCTGATTGGACGGACTCACGTCCGAGTAATAGACCTTCCATGAAATGCCGGCATTGTCCACCAACTCGAAGATGTTCTTGACGTTCGTCTGCACGGTAAGCCCGTGTGCATGTCCGGCAGTAGTGGCTGCCAGCTCTGCCAGGCGATTCGGAGCCGAGTTCGAAGGAATAGGCGAGAACCAGTTGTCTGCAGTTGCAAACTGGGATGCCAGAAAATAGTAGAAGGGCAGAAACTTGTCGTCGTAAAAGCCCATGTTCCGGGCGCCACGAACGTCGGTGTAGTGGTGCGGATCGTTTTGTGAATTCGCGAACTGCGAGAACCCTGCCGTGATGTGTACAAACCCGTTGTTTAGCCAGGTGTCCGATGCGGGATCGTCGCGGTTGTATGCGCCATGGCTCTCGAGCCAATCCGGACTGAAGTCTTCCACGCACTGGTCCGTCAGTTTGAACGAAGTGACGGTTGCTGCTGAGCCAACGCTCACGTGGCCTTGATTGTTGTGCGTGATGGTGACGGCGGGATCGCCGACGGCCGGCGCGGCCACCGTCAAGGTGATTGAGGCAACAAGTCCGCTATCCGATTTGAAGCTGTACGTCACGCTACCCGGCGTACTCGGGACTGTGACCGTCGCGCTCGCATTCGGTCCATATTTTTGAGCATGCAGCGGATCTGGAGCTGGAGTGATGGTCACGAGCGAATTGTCGGTGGTCGCCCATGTAAGTAACGCTGTGCCCCCAGGGGCAACGTTGAGCGGACTGGCTCCGACCAAGAATCGCGAGCTGATATCGGGAGTGGGCGAGGTCACCCCAATGACTACAGAGGCCTTTGCGGTTTTTCCTGTGGTTGAGGTCACTGTCGCGGTATACAAGGTCGTAGTCGTGGGCCTCACCACGGCACTGCCTGGCGTAGTTGTTTGCAGCGGAACTCCACCTGCATCCACCGCAACTGTGCCATTCGACGCTGTCCAACTGAGTGGCGCGTAATCATCGGCCGGATTGCTTTGAGTGGAAGTGAGCGCGTCCAGAGTATCGACATCGTTCGGACCACCCCATCCATTTGCCTGTCGATACGTGTTTAGCTTTGCAAAGTAGTGATCGAACGAGCGGTTTTCCTGGAACATGAAGATGATGTGATTGAGCGCCGTAATGTCCTGAGGCGTTGGCGTTGGAGTTGGCGTGGGAGTCGGAGCAGGCGTGGGGGTGGGGGTTGGTGTCGGAGTCGGTGTTCCGCCCGGATTGCTGGGTGATTTCGGCGCCGTCGAGCCACTAGTACCCAGGCCGTTCGTGCATCCCGAGCTGATAACCGCGAGTAACCCGCACACGACTGCCTTTAAAATGAAAACTCGAGTTGCTTTTGTTCCCACAGTTCAATGCCCTTCCCACAGAGATTTCCCGTTCTGTCCCAGGAGAGTTGGAAGCGGGAGCTCTGAATGGGGTTGCTGATCGCCAGGTCAAAGATGGGATTTTGCATCGGACGGTGAAAAAAATATGCCCGGAGAAGCAGCAGCCTCTCCGGGCATTCGGTTCACATTAATCAGGTGTTACGAAAACTAGTCGGTCAGTGACAACTTCATGTTGTCCACATACACCTTGTAACCGGCGCCGGACTGCATCAGGTCCAGTTGGAAGGCATTGGTCAACTCTGACCCGTTTCCGGTGTAGGTAGCGTTGTGCCAGATGCCCACGTTCTTCGTCACTCCATCTACCGTCAGGCTGTCATGGACGACCGAATTACCGGAAGCGTGGTAAATCGCAATGATGTGGTGCCATGTATCGGGAGCAAAACGTTGAAACGGAATTGAAGTTCCCTCCCAATTCTTGGTGGTGTAATTGAAAACACGCCAACTGTTGCTGGCGTAATCGGCTTGCCATGCGAAATTGTAAGTGTAGCCATTCGCATTTTGCTGACATTCAAATTCAATCGCCTGGATTTTTCCCGTAGCCGAGGACGGAACGTACATGTCGAACTCATAACGCAGGTAGCTGACTGGCCGTGGGACAGTCGACTGCTCGATGAACCAATACGCTCCCGTCCACGCGGGTCCACCATTGACGTAGAAGTTTGCCGCATTTCCGCTGAGGCTCGGATTTGAAACGTACTGGGCAATTCCATAGCTAGGTCCTGTCCCCGATCCTCCCTGATTTCCGCAACCGCCACAGGTCTGCCATCCACTCTGATTTTGGATGTTTGACATCACGATCGCACCGGCCGGAACTCCCTGTGCGGCTCCGTTCTGATTGCCGGACGGAGTTGGAGCGGCCGTGGGCGCTGCGGTTGAACCTCCATTGACCGCGATGTTCATAGGCGTCTTGTACACGTTGCCGTTGTTGTCCCAGGCTTGGACTACTACATAGTGGCCTCCTGAGTTCATGGGCAATGCGGTGTTGATCGAGTTCGAATTCACCGTGTAGCGGTCCTGATCGTCCACATAGATCTTCATCGCAGCGATGCCCGAGCCAGCGGTGGCTCCCGCGATGATCTGAACTGGCGATCCGGTGCTGCTGCCATTACTCGGCCAGCAAACACGCACGCCCGTACTCATCGGCGAGCAGGCGCCTGACGGCGCCGGTGAGGAGCTGACATTGATGTTGATGCTCTTCTGATAAACGTTTCCTGTATTGTCCCAGCCGTTCACGACCAGGTTGTGCTGGCCGGCAGAGAGGTTCAGGCTGGTATTCATCTGGTTGGAGTAGGCCGTAAAGGCTGCGGGATCGCGCCCATCCACGTACAGCTTCATCGCAACGATGTTGCCTGCGCCCACAGCAGAAACTTGCACGGACGAACCGGTGCCATCGCCGTTTGTCGGAGAGCAGAAATTGACTCCGCTGCTTGCCGAGCATGACTGCGCGTGGCTGTAGGTGGACCCCAGTCCGGTGAATAGTAAGAACGCGAATGAGAAGATTTTTTTCAAAGCCTCGAGAACTCCTTCATTTATGTCAGGAGCGAGACTAGAAGTGCTTCAACTCTGAATATATCGGCCCTACGGCCCACACGGCTTCATATATCTAGCCTAGGTAGCTGCTGAAAGGCCCGAGATGTAGAGGTGTCAAGGTCTTAACACGTGCTAAGAAGTCCAATCACGGCAGAGTTATCAACCTTGGAGCAGGCCAGCTAAGAATCGAGGATGTATTGGTTGCTTTATCCAAGACGCAGCTTGTCTCGTCGCCGGCGATCGTGTCGGGCGAGTTCGATGATTTCGGCGACCATATCCTGGTACGACCGCCCAGATTTCTTGGCGGCCATGAAAAACTCTGAGTTGCTCGAGAGCCAGGGATTGGGATTCGCCTCGATGACGTACACCTCGCCTTTATCGGCGATGCGCATGTCGATCCGTCCATAGTCGCGGAGCTGCAGCGTGCGATACGCAGAGAGGGCCGTCTTTGTGACCAATTCAACGACTTCGTCCTTGAGGTCCTCGACCGGCGCGGACTTCGTCACCTTGTAAGCTTCGGTATCTTTTTCCCATTTCACTTCTGTTCCGGCGACTTTTGCCATGCCCTCAGGAAGCTTCGAGAGATCGAGCTCAATCAGCGGCAGCGCTTCCGGATGTTCATTGCCCAACACCGCAGCGTAGATCTCCCGCCCGTCGATGTACTCCTCGATCAGCGCCGGAGAATCAAATTCTTCCTGGATGTAATGGATACGCTCCATCAACTCTTTGACGCTTGCTACCACCGAGTTCTGATCGATTCCGATCGATCCGTCTTCAGAAGTAGGCTTGACGATCAGCGGAAATGTGATTTCTTCGGCATGGTCGAGGCATCCGCGATAGCAGGTGGCGAAGTAGGGAGATTGGACGTTGTGAAATTTGAATAGTTTCTTTGCCAGAGACTTATTCTGCGCAAGGTATAAGCCCTGGGGCCCTGCGCCCGTGTACACGCGACCGAGCAGATCGAGATATGCGGCCACGTGCATCTCTTTAGTATCGTCACCCGCGTAGGACTCAGTGAGGTTAAAGAACATGTCGCAGTCACACTTCGCCAGCATGGACAGCGTCCTGTCAGTGCCGTCGAGCACTTGATAACTGGGCTCGTGGCCCAGCTTTTCCAACGCTTCGAAGATCTCTTCGCGGTCGTGCTTCTCGCGACGTCGGCGACTTCCCTTCCGACGTTTGCGCTTGGGTTCCGGTTCCGGAGCTGCTTCCTCTTCGCCCCAGTTGTCATAGAGGATCGCGATTTTGAGTTTCTCTGCCATAGCAAATGAATTAGTAATCCACATCTGACAAACTACTCATGCGCTTCTTAGTTTCTCTTGGATGCGTCCGCCGCACTTTCGCTTACTTGTTCTATCTCCCTCACTGCCGACGGCGCCTTCTTGTCTTTCGCTTTCGGCGTACCCTTCGTGCCCGGATCGACGAACTTTCCGCGAGTGACATAGTTCATCGCCAGCGCCGTCGCATACACGGTGATCTCCGTCAGATAATCCCTGTCGCGCGCTGTCTCGGCTTTCAAGTTCAGTTCAGCAACGCGCGTTTCGATCGAGTCCACAAGCTTTCGGACCAGCGGACGCTGCAGGCCTGTCCAGTAAGTCAGCTTGTTTACCAGTGATTGACGGTTTTCCCGCAAAAGATCGGCGGCTGCTCGTACTCCCTTTCTCTTTCGTTTCGAGACATTGAATATGTCTTCAAGATCGATGTCGAGCGCCAGATCGCCGGGAGATGGCTGTTGATTCAACGCGCTCTCGTAAAATTCGGCGACCGTGCTCTCCATCTCCTCGACGGTAATGTCGGTGTCTCCCTGCGGGCGAACCGGATCCACGTTTCCAACCGTTTTTGCCATACGATCTACGTAGCGCAGCTTCTGCATGGCCGGCCAGTTCTTGTAACGCTCACGCCAGCGCGATCGCGGCGTCAACCAGACCGCAAAGGTCTCCGCAAAATCTTCATCCGGATGTTTCTGTGCGTACCAGCCTTCCATGTGCCGAACGAAATTTCGCGAGAAAGGCACCGGACGATATTGATCGCGATAAGGGCGGCGAAATGGGCCGAAGACTTCCTTCCATTGCGGAGTCTTGTAGAGCGCATACGCGTAGTTGATCGCGTGTCCGGCTTCGTGACGCAGATACATCATGATCTGTCGCGAGTCTTCGAGATCATTCATTTCTTTTTCGAGCCGCGCCAGCTTGGGATCTGCAAGATAGAACGGTATGCCGATCACAGGCTCGCCCGATGGACATCCCCATTCGTCAGTGAGATAGCACAGCGGCCGGAACTTCTTTAGTCCCTTGCGGTCTAGCTCTCGATAGAGCTGCTGGACAAAGCGCTCCAGCGGCGATCCTTCGAGCTTGAGTCCGAGCTCTCGGATCGGTTTTGCAAGGATCTCCTGGATTTCGGGTGGTGCTTTCTCGAATGTGCGCAAGGGTTTTCGTTGAGCGTAGCACGAGAGCCTCGCTCATCAGCCTGCAATGCCTGCACCACGGTATGGATACCTTTGGTTCAGACGCCGGGCTTGTTCACAACTGTCACGATCAGATAGATGCCGTTGAAACAAGACAGCAGGACGAACGCGATCATCGCGTACAAGACCCGCACGTGCAAAAAAACGGCAATGATCACCGCCGCGATGAGGATCAGGTCGATGATGACGAAGGTGATGAGCTGCTTTTTCGGCATAGGCGAGGACTTCTAGAACCCCATGATGTTATAGCCGCAATCGACGTAAAGCGTCTCGCCGGTGATAGCGGTGCTCAGATCGGAGGCAAGATAGACGGCCGTATCTCCTACTTCGCCGGCATCGACATTGCGTTTGAGCGGAGCTCGTTCGGCGTGAGCTTTGAGCATCTCCCCGAGTCCGGAAACCCCGCGCGCGGCCAACGTCTTGATCGGCCCGGCGGAGATAGCATTCACGCGGATTTTTTGCGGCCCCAGGTCGGCGGCAAGATAACGGACCGTTGCCTCCAGCGCCGCCTTCGCAACTCCCATAACGTTATAGCGCGGCACCACCTTCTCCGCTCCGTAATAGGTGAGAGTGATGACGCTGCCTCCGTCCGTCATTAGCGGAACAGCAGCGCGAGAGAGCGCAATGAGCGAATAGACGCTCACGTCATGCGCGATCCTGAAACCCTCGCGCGTAGTCAGGATGAAGTCGTTCTTCATGTCATCGGCAGGCGCGAAAGCCACGCTGTGGACAAGTGTGTGGACCCTTTCATAGCGCGACCTGATCGTGTCAAACAACTGGTTGATTTCGGCATCGTTCGAAACGTCGCATTGAAATGCCTCCGCACCCGGTAAGGCGTCGATGAGATCCTTGGCTTCCTGTGCCAAGCGCTCGTTCTGATATGTAATTACCAGCTTGGCTCCGGCTGCCTGCAGCTTCTGCGCGATCGCCCAAGCGATGCTTCGCTTATTGGCGATGCCGAACACAATCGCCACCCGTCCTTGCATGTTAATCATCAAGTCGCTCCGAAAAACTCACAAGAATATCAGGAGGATGAAAATGACGGTGAGGCAGGCAGGCATCTCGGCTGTGGAGGTGAAAAAGATGTGGGGGAGATGCTTTACGGTTTGCGGTCGCGTGCATTTGGAGGCGGCGCCGCGCGGCGCAGAGGCACAATCGCGCCTTTACTCGGATCGGCATGGGTGGCAGCAGCGCGAGTGAAAACCTCGCTCTGCACAAACTTTACGAACTCCTGCATTTGTTGCTGCATTTGCTCCATACGCTGCCGCATGTTCAGGATGATGGCAATCCCGGAGATATTTACGCCCAGCTCGCGCGCGAGGCTCAGGATAAATTCGAGACGCTCGAGGTCCTCGTCGGTGTAGAGGCGCGTGTTGCCGTCGGTACGCGAAGGCTTCAGCAGTCCTTCGCGCTCATAAAGGCGCAATGTCTGCGGGTGAATGTCATACATCTCGGCAACCGCCGAGATCATGTACGCGCCCTGTTTCTTGCGTTTTGCCGGCATAAGAATTCTAGATCAACAACACATTAATGATCCACGTTTGCCCATAGGTCAGCCCGTGGATCTTCGGGGTTCAACTTTGCAACTTCGCGCAGGAGCTCCTTGGAACGCTCATCGCGCAAATATGGAACGACGATTTTGACCTCAATGATCTCGTCACCGCGAGTACCTTCTTTGGTTGCAGAGGGCACACCTTTTTCCCGCATGCGCAGTTTCTGTCCGCTCTGCGTTCCAGGTGGCACTTTGAGCTGGGCACGCCCGTCTATCGTCGGCACTTCAATCTTTGCTCCGAGCGCCGCTTCGGTTACGGATGTCGGGACGGTTACATAGATATCGTCACCCTGGCGCCGGAACACCGGATGCTCCTCGATCTTGATGATGATGTAGAGATCCCCCGATGGTCCCCCGCGCAGTCCGGCGTTCCCCTTGCCTGCAAGACGAATCCGCTGCCCATCGCGTGTTCCCGGTTTTATGCGAACTTCAAGCGGCTCCGTTGTGGTGACAACACCTTCACCCCGGCAGTTCGGACACTCATTCATGATTTGTCCCGTGCTGTGGCAGCGGGCACAAGCCATGTTGAACTTCATTCCATTGCTCGTGCGGGAGACCTGGCCCCTGCCCTTGCAATCGGGACATTGCGTGCCCGATCCCACGTGCGCCGTTCCTTTGCACATCGGGCAAACATCCCGGCGGGTCACACTCAATCGCAGCACAGCGCCGCGGATCGCCTGCCAGAATCCCACTGTGACTTGATATTCAAGATCGGTGCCCGGCTCGGGACCTTCGGGTTCCTCGCGACCGCCGCCGGAGAAGATTCCGGAGAAGATGTCGCGAAATCCGCCGCTGCCACCGGTTCTGCGTCCGGTTGTGCCGCCGGTGGTGAAATCGGAAAAATCGAAGCCGCCAAAATCGAAGGGCACGCCCTGACCGCCACCCCTTCCGGCCCCCGCGCCTCCAGCTCCTGGAAATCCTCCAGCGCTGCCGCCCCCACGCGCATAGGCCTCCGCAGTAGCGGGATCGATGTTGTCGGAGTAAAAGCCGACCTGGTCGTAAATTTTCCGCTTTTTAGGATCGCTCAGAACGTCGTTGGCCTCGGAGATTTCCTTGAATCTCTCCTCGGCCTTCTTGTCTCCGGGATTGACGTCTGGATGGTATTTGCGCGCAAGTTTGCGGAAGGCTCTGCGAATCTCGTCAGCCGAAGCCGTCTTCTTTACGCCCAGCGCGCCGTAATAATCTTTTTGTGCGGTTGCCATCTCTTTTTCTCTAAACTACCCAGCCCCGAGGTTCGGAGCTCTTTCGATGCTGTTCCCCATAAACAGCAACGATCCCGCAGAGCGGGATCGTTGTTCGTACAAGCAGGTTGGAAGGTAATGATTATGCCGTCCCAACCTGCTGGATCAGGAACAACGCATCTGGTTCGTGCGCAACTGCCTTTCTGACAAACTGTTCGGCAGCATCGAGCGGGAACAATCCCGCTACGGGTATCATCTCCAGGATCGCGTCCAATTTGTTTGCGACTTTAACTACCAAATATTGTTTCATAATTGCGTTTTCAGGAGCCTCTGCTCCTGTTCCCTTCTACTGCTATAAACCCGATTTTGTATGAATGTTGTAAGCCTTTGAAACTCTCAGGATGCGCGGCAGAGGCGCCGAATCGCGCGCCTCTGCCGCCATCCGTTTACCTCTCAGTCGTTACCTTTTATCGACATCTACGTACTCGGCATCAATGACGCCTTCGTCCTTCTTCTGTTCTTGTCCAGACGCTCCGCCATTACCAGCCGTGGCGCCTCCTGCACTAGAACCGCCCGCCTGAGCTGCACCCGAGGGCTGTGCCGATTTGT
>CAZLIE010000055.1:0-24288 GCA_964559345.1 uncultured Terriglobales bacterium | reverse complement strand
CGCCATTGAGGTTGTCGAGCAGCGTGTAATAAGTCCCGAAGAAGAATTGGTTCTTGCCCTCGTTCAAATCCATGCGGCCATTGAACTGATTGCCATTGGAGCTGTTTGGGATGCGCAGATCGAAAACACCCCAGTCGGGAATGCCGTCGGGTCCATTACCGATTGCCTGTCCGACTCCGGTTCCCGGTTGATACCAAGTGCCCAACGCGCGACCATCCAGTGAACAGCAATCTACTGTTTTCGTCGTGCTGCTGATCCGGGCCGCGATACCCGGTAAGCCAAAGATCTTCGCCGCAATGCTGTTGGGATTTGTCTGCCTTACATACTGCTCGAACTGAGGGGTCTCCAAAGTCACAGAACGATGCAGCACTGAGTTATGAAGGCGGACACCTTCATAGGAGAAGAAGAAGAACAGATGGTCCTTTACGATTGGGCCACCGACGCTACCGGCAAACTGCCGATACTTCTGCTCGCTGCGCTCTGGGCATTGCCTAGCATTGATCGTGAAACTTGCACTTCCACTATTGCACTGTGTTGGCTTGGCTAAAGGCGTGCTGGGAATCGATCCGTAAAACTTGTTAAACGCGTTCAAACCGGGATCGGCGAACAGCGCCGCGCCGCTCCCATGGATCTGGTTGGTACCGCTCTTCGAGACCGTCTTCGTAATCAGGCCGGAGTTGCGGCCGTCTTGCGCGTCGTAGCTGCCGGCTACGGCTGTGATTTCCGAGACGGATTCCTGATTGGGCGTAATCACAGCGGCGCCACCATTTCCAAGGCTGTCCACTTGAATGCCGTCGACGAGATAATGATTTGCGCTTACGCGCTGCCCGTTCGCAGTGACCTGGACCTGGTTCTCGGTCTGGAATATCTGGCTTGCCGATCCCCCCGGTCCGACCTGCTGCGGAAGCGGTACTGCGTTTCCATTCGCCTGCCGCGCCCCGGTTCCGAAGACGCCGGGAACAGTGCGCAGCAGCTCGTATGGATCGCGTCCGGTCTGCGGAATCTGCAACACCTCGCGAGTGCCTATCGTCGATTCGTTATTGGCGTTTTCGGTTTGGACCCCTTCATTACCGGCGGTCACCGTGACTTGTTGGGAAGCTTGAGCAGCGTTAAGACTTACATTCAGCCCGCGGGGCCGCTCGGCCTGCACGATTACGTCTCGGTTCAGCGTCGTCTGGAATGAAGGTGCTTCTACCGTGACGGTGTATGCGCCTGGTTGTAAATGAGAGACGCGATAGAGTCCGGAGGCATCGCTGGTGATCTTCGTGCTGATGCCAGTCGATTGATTCGCCACCGTCACCGTAGCGTTCGGCACGACGGCTCCGCTAGTGTCGGTAATTGTGCCTTCTATCGAAGCATTGAATTGGGCAAATGAAGAGCCTGACACGCCGAGGATAGTGAAAGCTACTGCGAAAAGGAACAAGCGCCAACGAAACACGATCGACCTCCGGTGTAGCCGTTGGATTACCCACGGCTGGGCTCGAACCTTGCGTTGCACTGCACTTGGTGAAACGATTCAGCAGTTAAACGTTTAACCAAACCGTAATTCTGTACGCTCCTGCAGAGACAAAGTCAAGCTGGCTTTTAAGAAAAGAATCTGGCTTAATACCGCAGGTGCAGTACTCCGGAAAATCATATGCAACGTACAAAAAAGCGGACTCGGAAACAAAAGGAAGCCGGAAACCAACCTGCAACCATTCGAAGTCTGGCGGAGTATCTGAAGCTCTCTCCTGCGTCAGTGTCCATGGTGCTCAACCAGCGGCACAAGGAAGGACGGTTTCCTGAAAAGACGAAGAAGCGGATTCTCGCTGCGGCCGAGAAATTTAATTATCGTCCGAACTTCGTAGCACGCTCGCTGCGCAACCAAAGAACTTATACGATTGGCGTGCTGGTGCCTGAAATAAGTGAAGGTTATGCCGCGCTCGTTCTTGCCGGCGTTGAAGACTTCCTGCTGCAATCTGGCTACTTCTATTTCGTCGTGAGCCATCGCCATAAGGAACACCTGCTGGAACAGTATCCAAGATTATTTCTGGAGCGGGCAGTCGAAGGGATGATCGCCGTCGACACGGCACTGTCAAATGATCTGCCCGTCCCTGCGGTTGCGGTCTCCGGTCACAGACGCACACCAGGCGTGACGAACGTTGTCCTCGACCATCGCAGAGCCGCCTCGCTCGCGATTGAACACCTCTTGCAGCTCGGACATCGACGGATCGCGTTCATCAAGGGCCAGCCCTTCAGCTCAGACACCGAACCGCGTTGGGCATCGATCCGCGAGGCCGCGCGAAAGCAAGGCTTGACCATCCATCCCGAACTCGTCACGCAACTTCAGGCAGACTCGCCATCGCCTGAACTCGGATACGACGTCACCAAAGCGCTCTTGGCAACGCAGAAACAATTCACTGCCCTTTTCGCTTTCAATGATGTCTCCGCGATTGGTGCCATGCGGGCCTTACTTGACTCAGGACTCGGGGTGCCGGCTGACATTTCCGTGATGGGATTCGACGACATTCAAAACGCTGCTTACCAGAATCCGCGACTGACGACGATTCGGCAGCCGCTGCGGCGAATGGGAGAGCTCGCCGCGGAGACGCTGTTGCGGAGGATTGCCGGCGGCAACTATCCCAGAATTATCGCCGTGGAACCTGAGCTCGTCGTTCGTGAGTCCACCGCGCGAACGATGAGTCTCAGCGACGCTTCGCGCGAAGAGCTGCGAGCGTTAGGAATTCGAGAGTAGATGGCTACCGAATCTCCAGTATTGCCAGCCGCGCCTGGCACGCTGGCCAGCGTTTCAGTAAGCCGCGAAAATTCCCGATTTACAACATTTGCATGTGGACTCTTCGTCCTGCTTGGAGTCGTGACGACTCTGCTTGGACCGGTACTGCCCTTGCTTGCCGCACGCTGGTCGATATCGAGTGCCCAGGCGGGAGAGTTGTTTTTCTGGCAATTTGCCAGCTCGACGACTGGCACTCTCCTGAGCGGTGTTGCGCTTTCGCGCCGCAGCTTCAAGGTCCCAATCCTTCTGGGACTCGGCCTTTGTACGTTGGGTGTTGCGGCTCTCTCATTTTCCAGCTTCTCGTTGGCACGACTCGCGGTTTCTATTTTCGGGATGGGGCTTGGCGTAGCATTACCCGCGATCAATCTCGCGGTTGCGGAAGCCAATCCTCAGCATCGCGCCGCGTCTGTTTCTCTCCTGAACTTCTCATGGGCCATTGGGGCCATCAGCGGCCCGGCGCTTCTGCTCATGTTGCGCAGCTTGAATTTTTTCCTGCTCGCTACCGCTTCGGCGCTGCTTGCGGCCTCTGTTGTTTCCATTTTTTTGTCGGCAATGGGAGCCACGGGAAACGAATCCGCTCGCCCGAATGCGACCCGCCCTCACGCTACGCGCCTGGCCACAGTCCTTCTGTTCGCGCTCATGATGTTCTTATTTGTTGGCGTCGAGAACGCCGTTGCCGGTTGGGCGTCGAGTCTGGCGCTGCCGAGTTTTTCAAGCGCGTACACCGCGACGATCGCGACCATCGCTTTCTGGACTTTCTTTCTGTTGGGCCGAGCGCTTCCGCCGATAGCATTGCGCAGAATTTCGGAGCTGCAATTGATGTCTGGCGGAGTGCTCTGCGCGTTGTCAGGAGTTGTAGTCTTCTATTTTGCTTCAAACGTTAGCGCGATCATCGTGGGCTGCTCGCTTTGTGGGCTCGGAATTGCCCCCGGCTTCCCGATCTTGATCTCCCGCTTGACCGACGCATTGGGCGGGCACAATCCCTTCTCTGTCATCTGCTTCGCCTGCGCGGGGTTTGGAGGCGCCACTCTTCCACCTCTTGTCGGCAGAATCGGATTGTACTTCGGTCATCCCAAGATGGGTTTATCAGTTCCCCTCCTCGGATTGGCAGTGCTGTACTGGCTTGGGGCGCGCATTCCAGTTCCCACTCAGCAGGCCAAGACGATCTGATCTCCGCCATTCTTCTGCTCGCTTCCATCAGGTAAAATCATCGCGCCAGCAGCTAACGATTTCAGGGCAAATTCGCTCCAAGTCTCATCAGGTGACCCGCATGCCGGAAACACAGGCAAGTCTGCAGCATCAGGACATAGATTCGGTTCTCAAAGAAGTTCGCACGTTCGATCCCCCAGCGGAGTTCAGCAAGAGAGCTCACATCAAGAGCAGGGCGGAATATCAGAAGATCTACGATCAGGCCGCCGCCGATCCCGAGAAGTTTTGGTCGGGCATTGCCGAGGAGTTGCACTGGTTCCAGAGGTGGAACAAGGTGCTCGAATGGGATCTGCCGTGGGCGAAGTGGTTTCTCGGCGGCAGGATCAACATTTCGTACAACTGCCTCGATCGACACGTACAGAGCGCCCGAAAGAACAAAGCGGCGATTATCTGGGAGGGCGAGCCAGGCGAAATCCGCACGCTTACGTACCAGCAGCTTTTGCGCGAAGTCTCAAAGTGCGCGAATGTGCTGAAGTCGTTGGGCATCAAGGCCGGCGATCGCGTTGCCATCTACATGGGCATGACGCCGGAGCTGGCCATATCTCTCCTCGCATGCGCGCGTATTGGCGTTGTGCATTCCGTTATCTTTGGCGGATTCTCAGCGAATGCTCTCGTCGATCGTATCGGCGACGCGCAGGCCGTGGCTGTCATTACCCAGGATGGCAGTTATCGCCGTGGTGGTGAGATCAAGTTGAAGCCCACGGTGGACGAAGCGTTGTCATCCTGTCGGTCGGTCAAGAACGTACTCGTCTATCGCCGTACCGGAACACCGATCAATATGCAGCCGGGACGCGATCACTGGTGGCACGAAGCTGTGGACAAGGCCTCCGACGACTGTCCGGCGGAGCAGTTGGATTCCGAACATCCTCTCTACATCCTCTACACTTCGGGAACTACCGGGAAACCGAAAGGAATCGTCCACACCACGGGCGGCTATTCCGTCGGCACCTACTACACGACCAAGATGGTCTTCGATTTGCACGGGGAAGACACATTCTGGTGTACCGCAGACATCGGCTGGGTCACGGGACACTCCTACATCGTCTATGGCCCGCTGCAGAACGGCGCGACCGTCGTAATGTATGAAGGCGCGCCGAACTGGCCGGATTTCGACCGCTTCTGGCAGATGATCGACCGGCACAAAGTCAACATCTTCTACACCGCACCGACCGCGATTCGTGCATTCATCAAGTGGGGGAGTGAATATCCCAAACGCCACAAGCTGGAAAGCTTGCGCCTGCTGGGTACGGTAGGCGAGCCCATCAATCCTGAGGCCTGGATGTGGTATCGCGAAATGATCGGCAAAAATCGCTGCCCGATCGTGGATACCTGGTGGCAGACTGAGACTGGCATGATCATGATTTCGCCCATTCCCGGAGCGGTTCCGACGAAGCCCGGATCGGCGACTCTGCCGCTGCCCGGCGTCTTTCCTGACGTGGTCACACGGACAGGACAATCCGTTCCCAAGGGCTCCGGCGGACTTCTAGTTTTGAGAAAACCTTGGCCGGCAATGGCGCGGACCATCTACAACGATCCGGACCGGTTCGTGAAACAGTATTGGTCCGATATCCCGGGCATGTACTTCACCGGCGACGGCGCCCGCAAAGACCAGGATGGCTACTTCTGGATGATGGGACGCGTGGACGACGTGATCAACGTCTCCGGCCACCGTCTGGGCACAATGGAAATTGAATCAGCTCTTGTGGCCCATCCTAAAGTCGCCGAGGCTGCTGTGGTTGGACGTCCAGACGATCTCAAAGGACAAGCCATCGCGGCATTTGTCACACTCGAATCAGGCAACAAACCCTCCTCGCGGCTCAAGGACGAGTTGCGGCTGTGGGTCACGAAAGAGATTGGATCGCTCGCACGCCCCGACGATCTGCGCTTTACCGATGCTCTTCCCAAGACGCGCAGCGGCAAGATCATGCGTCGCCTGCTGAAGGAACTCGCCAGTACCGGCGACGTCAAAGGCGATGTGACTACGCTTGAAGATCTGTCGGTGATCTCGCGCCTTCGCGAAGATGAAGAATAGGTTACCGCAGGCTGAAACAGACGACGTGGATGCGCCTGCATCCACGTTTGTTTTTCTATTCCCACTCTGCATTCTTCCGTTGTAATATGCGCTTCGCGGTTTCTTAGGAAGCATATGCCAACTTGGACGCAGAACTACGATCCGCTGGGACACTGGTGGCTTTCGACTCTGATCGCTGCCCTGCCCATCATCATCCTTTTTGTGCTGCTGGCCGGACTGCGTGTTCGTCCACATTTGGCGGCGCTTGCCGGGGCTGCGACGGCCATCTTCGTCGCCATTGTCGTCTTCCACATGCCGGCCGGGCTGGCGTCGATTAGCTTTGTCTATGGCATTGCATTCGGGCTGCTGAAGATTGTCTGGATCGTCGTCGCCGCCGTGTACCTGTATGACATCTCGGTCGACACGGGGAGATTCGACATCATGCAGCAGTCCATCGCCGGCATTACTAATGACCGGCGGTTACAGCTTCTGCTCGTGGCGTTTTGCTTTGGCGCATTCATCGAAGGATGCGCGGGATTCGGCGCGCCGGTCGCCATTGCCGGCGCATTCATGATCGGACTGGGATTCCGTCCGTTCCAGGCCGCGGCTTTGAATCTGATCGCGAACACCGCGCCCGTCGCATGGGGTGCCATCGGAACACCGGTGCATACGCTTGCCGCAGTGAGTGGGCTGCCCGAGTCAGACTTGAACGCGATGATCGGCCGCATACTTCCTCTCACGGCGGTCGTTGTTCCATTCTGGCTGGTGCGCGCGATGGTCGGGTGGACAGAGACATTCGAAGTGTTGCCCGCAATCCTCGTGACCGGGATTTCTTTCGGCATCACGCAGTTTCTCTGGTCGAACTACATGGACAGCAATCTGGTGGACATCGCCGGCGGACTCGTGTCGATGATCGTGCTGGTCGTGTTTCTGAAGTTCTGGCAGCCAAAGCGTATCTGGCGCTTTCCGGAAGATGGTTCGCCCACGCTGGACGCTGGGCTGAGTACATCTTCCGGCGCTCGGAAACCTGCTGCCCAAGCGGTTGTAGCCGACGGCAGGGCTGCCAGCGCATCCGCGCCTGCTATGGCCCCGGCGTACGCGAGTGGCAGCCGGAGCGCCGCCGAGGTTGCAAAGGCGTGGCTACCATTCTTGCTTCTCTCAATCTTTGTGTTGCTCTGGGGGTTGCCGTCGGTAAAAACGGTGATCAATCGTTACACGACGCCGAATATCGCGCATGGCGGATGGGAAGTCCCCATGCTGCACAATCACATCTCTCGCGCCGCCCCCGTGGTTGCGAAGCCGACCCCCGAAGCCGCGAAATACGATTTCAATTGGCTGTCGGCGACAGGCACTGGATGCTTTCTCGCGGCCCTGCTCTCAGGATTCATTCTCGGACTGAGTCCGGCACAATTGCTGCGCATCTTCGGACGCACGCTTTACCGCATGCGCTTCGCGATCATGGCAATTTCATTCATGCTCGGACTTGGGTATGTGACCCGGTATTCGGGACTCGATGCTGTGCTTGGCCTTGCTTTCACTCGCACTGGCTGGCTGTTTCCATTTTTTGGAACATTTCTGGGATGGCTCGGTGTTGCACTTACCGGCAGCGACACGTCATCCAACGCGCTGTTCGGCAGCTTGCAGCGGATCACCTCACAACAGCTTGGGCTCGATCCCATTCTCATGTGCGCCGCCAATAGCGCGGGAGGCGTGATGGGCAAGATGGTGGATGCCCAATCGATCTGCATCGCCACCGCGGCCACGAACCAAGTTGGCAGTGAAGGAAAGATCTTTCGATTTGTCTTTTGGCACTCGGTCGCGCTCGCTTCGATCGTGGGAATCATCGTATTGATGTATGCGTACGTCTTCCCGCACGTGGTGCCGCACGGATTGAATCTAGGGAGATGAGAGCACACTGAAAGAGCACACTGAAAAAGTAGCCGTTGCCAAAGCATGAGTGACGCATCTACAAAGATCATCGTCGGACTAGGCGAGGCGCTCTGGGACATGCTGCCGACCGGCAAGCACCTCGGCGGCGCCCCTCTGAATTTCGCGTATATCTCATCCCTGCTTGGATCACATGCGGTAATTGCAACGCGGCTGGGCGCCGATGCCCTGGGCGAGGAGATCGCCAAAGAACTGTCATCGCGTGGAATCGATACTGGCTTCATCCAGCGCGATGCCACTCTGCCGACAGGCACAGTTCAGGTGACGCTCTCAGCCGACGGCCAGCCGGAATATGAGATCTGCCAGCCTGTCGCGTGGGACGCACTTGATTGGAGCGACCAATGGCGGGACCTCGCCGCTCGTGCGGACGCAGTGTGCTTCGGGAGCCTGGCGCAACGTTCCGATCGGTCGCGCTCGACGGTCTGTGAATTTCTGCGCCACACTCGGTCAGACTGCGTTCGCATTTTCGATGTAAATCTCAGGCAGCACTTCTACTCGCCGCAAATCATCTCCGATTCGCTGCGTCTCTCCACAATCGTGAAGATGAACGATGGCGAGTTTGAAGAGATTTCGCAGATGATCGGGATCGACGATGCTCCAGTCGAGCTACAGCTGCAGGCCTTTGCCAGGAAGTTTGATCTAAGACTTGTTTGTGTCACTCGCGGGGCCGCGGGAAGTATTCTCGCCTCTCATGACCGATTCGCCGAACATGCGGGCGTGCACGTCGAGGTGCGAGACACCGTAGGCGCGGGAGATGCGTTCTCCGCTGCCGCCGTCCACAGTTATATGACTGGAGCGAGTGTGGAAGAGATTAACTCCTCGGCGAATCGCTGGGCGGCGTGGGTGGCGTCTCAATCCGGCGGCATGCCGGCGCTGGATGAAACGCAGCGCAAACTAATGATGGCAACCGCCTGCTGACCACTGTCAAGCCTTGCCTTTATCTAGTCGAACACTCAGACGGTCGCACGCTGGCGGTCGCCTGCAAGTTTCCAGATGTCGGTTGCATATTCTGTGATGGTGCGATCGCTGGAGAACTTTCCCATCCGGGCAACATTTAACATCGCACGGCGTGCCCATTCATCCCGCTCGCGGAAGTCGCGTTGTGCCCGCTCGTGCGTGTCGATGTACGACGGCAGGTCTGCGAGATGGAAATAACGATCGCGGTAAACCATGGTCTCGTACACCCAGCGGAAGAGTCCGAATTCGGTGCTGCAGAACCGGTCCGATGAGAGCACATCGATCAGGCGCCGGATCCGCGGATCGCGATCATAGATCTCGCGCGGCTGAAAGCCTTGCGTCTGGCGTTGCGCAATTTCGTCGGCAGTAAGTCCGAAGATGTACATGTTGGCATCACCGACCTTCTCCAGGATTTCGATGTTGGCGCCATCCAGCGTAGCCATGGTCAACGCACCATTCATCGACAACTTCATATTGCCGGTGCCCGAAGCTTCCATACCTGCCGTGGATATCTGCTCGCTTAAATCGGACGCAGGAATGATGATCTCGGCTAGCGATACACGATAGTCGGGAATGAATGCAATCTTGATGTGATCGCGCACGCGCTTATCTGTGTTGATCGTTTTCGCGACATTGTTAATAAGCTTGATGATCTGGGTCGCCGCCAGATAAGCCGGGGCCGACTTGCCCGCAAAAATGTAAGTCGCCGGCGTCGTGAGCGTCTCGCCATCCTCAGTGATCCGAAGATAGTCGTGGACGATACGCAGCAAGTTGAGCAACTGCCGCTTGTATTCGTGAAAACGCTTGATCTGCACGTCGAACATCGAGTCCGGATCAACGAGCACTCCCGTGGTCTGCGCAATGACCTTTGCGAGCCGTTGCTTGTTGTCGCGCTTGATCTCGCGGAACTCCGACCGGATTGCGCCGTCCTCGGCATACGGCTCGAATCGGCTGATCTGATCGAAGTCGGTGATCCAGCCATCGCCGATGGTTCGTGACAGCAATTGCGACAATCCCGGATTTGCCTTAAGCACCCAACGGCGATGCGCCACGCCATTCGTCTTATTGTTGAAGCGCTCCGGCCATAACTTCGCAAAATCTGGAACCAGCTTTGTCTTCACTAATTCGCTGTGAAGCTCTGAAACGCCATTCACGGAATGGCTGCCGACAATCGCCAGCAATGCCATCCGCACCTGCTTCTCGTCGGCCTCTTCGATGATCGACATTCGGCGCGGCTTCTCAAAATCCAGCGGATCGAGCTGGACGACCTGCCTCAGAAAATCATGGTTGATGCCGAAGATGATGTTCATGTGTCGCGGCAACACGTGTTCCATCAACGACAGCGGCCACTTTTCCAGCGCTTCAGGTAACAGCGTGTGATTGGTGTAAGCGAGTGTCGCTTGCGTGATTTCCCACGCGCGCTTCCATTCCATGCCCTGTTCGTCGATGAGCAGGCGCATCATCTCCGGGACCGCGAGCGCCGGATGCGTGTCATTCATCTGGATGGCGATCTTTTGCGGAATATCGTCAAGGTGATCGTGGTCAGCAAGAAATGTGCGCAGGATGTCTTTCAGGGCGCAGGCCACCAGGAAATATTCCTGCAACAGCCGCAGCTCCTTGCCGGACCTCACCTGATCGGACGGATAAAGCACTCGCGAGATATTTTCGCCGGCGATCTTTTGCTCGACCGCGCGAATGTAATCGCCGCGATTGAAAATCTGTATGTCGAACTCTTCCGATGAATGCGCGGAAAAGAGGCGCAGATAGTTGACCGATCTGCCGCCATAACCTGCGACCGGCATGTCGCTAGGGACGCCAAGCACAAACTTCTGATCGGTCCATGGAGCGGTACGCGACGAATTTTCGCAACGGCCATAAATAGGCACGTCCACCGACTGGCCCAATCGAGGAATCTGGAGGGGAATGCCTAATTTCTTCCAGCGGTCAGGCTTCTCACGCTGATAGCCATCCTGGATCTCCTGCGTGAACATCCCGTACTCGTAATCGATGCCATACCCGAATCCCGGCATTCCCAGCGTAGCCATCGACTCGAGAAAGCACGCGGCCAGCCGCCCCAGACCGCCATTGCCGAGTCCGGCATCCACTTCGGCCTCGAGCACTTCTTCAAGATCGACTCCGTGTTCCGCCAGGGCCTCCCGGCAGACATGCGTCAGTTGGAGATTGCACAAGTTGTCGCTGAGCGCCCGCCCCATAAGGAATTCCATCGACAGGTAATACAGCCGCTTCGAGTCGGTGGTGCGGTAGCGCTCCTCGGTTTCCAACATGCCATCGACGAGCTTGTCACGGACAGCGAGCGATAGCGGACGAAGAATGGCGCTTGGCCTGAGATCCACACGCGACTGTCCCAAGGTGTAACGAGCATGTTTGAGGATCGCTTGCCAGAGGTCCGCGCCAGAAGAAAACCCAAGACTTAAGGCAGGCCGGGAGGCCGGGAAGGATGACATCGATAAATCCTGCATAATTCGGATACGAATGTAAATGGTTGCAAAGGGGGGAGCAAGACTGGAGCGGCATGCTTGCAATCGGCAACCCTACAACTGTCATCCCGCAGTCTCCGCCGTGACGGCGTTACAAGATGACCACGAGCTTCGGGCGGAGCAAGGGATCCGCGTCTCGTTCGCAGCGTCGAGACAATTCTGGGCGAAATGAAGACCTGCTAGGAAATCGCTGCTTCCACCCGCACCGGATGAATTTCACGACGTGATTTTTCAATTGTCGAGAGACTCTCGACTGCACGTGCCAGTTCGCGTTGCATAGCATCGTTCCGCGACATGAGCACTTCCATCTTTGCCAGAATCTCTTCCGTGCGGATCACGAGTTTTCGCAGGTCCGCCAAACCGCGATCGCCTTGCACAAGAGACATGCCGTCCGATTGCATCGCTTGACGCACGGGACGGCTGTTGAGCCAGTCATCGAGTTCGGAGGAAAAAGCCAGCACAGCACTATGGTCCTTGCCAGCCGGCCGATGGACAGGCAGCCCAAGCTGGGCCTCCCAGCGCTGCACTGTCCGTACACCACGACCGAGATAGTTGGCGATTTCCTTCCAGGAGTTCAAAATGCGACGCTCCGGAGTTCGCGCGAGGGCTCCCATGGAAAGTAGTTCAATCTCCTTGCTACGTGATCAGCACGGCATGTTGACGAACCGCGCTCACTTTCTCAAAGCATCTACTTTCCTTGGACAATCGTCAATGAAGGAATGGTTGTTGAGTAACTCTGGGGTTATTTAAATGCAGCTAACCGGCCGAAAACAGTGCTCTAGGCAGGCAGCACTGGCGCATGTTGGCGCTTTTCCTGGAAACATCCCTGTTACGGATTGGTGGCCGAGCCATGGTGCCGGACGTCGGCTCCGCGCACCCAGAAAATTACGTCTTCCGCGATGTTGGTGGCGTGGTCGGCAACGCGCTCCAGATTACGTGCGACGATCAGCGCGTCGAGCGCCTGCCGGGTTAACGCAGGGTTTTCCTGCATCACTTGGCTGAGAAAATCGAACGCATCGCGATTGATGGTATCGATCACGTCGTCCTTCTCCAGAATCGACTGCGCAAGCTCCGCATTCTCCTCGATGAAAGCCTGCAATGCCTGATGAACCATGGCCGCTGACAGCGACGCCATGCGCGGAATGTCCACAGGCAGTTCCGCCGGAGGAAGCTTGCTCATATCGAGCACGCGCTCGGCAATGTTCACCGCCTGATCACCTACACGCTCCAGGTCGGCATTGATTTTGATCACCGCAAACAAGAAACGCAGATCGACGGCCATTGGCTGCTGCATGGCGAGCAAATCCACGGCGATTTCATCGATCTCGCGCTCGGACGCATTGATCACCTTCTCGTCTTCGAGAACTCTTTGACAAATGTCGCGATCGCGAGTGACATAGGCATGGATGGCGCGATCTACTGCCTGTTCGGCCAAGCCGCCCATGAAGAGAAGCTTGTGTTTTAATTCGTCGAGTCCCTGGTGGAAACGAGTACGCGTCATCCAAACCTGCCCGTGATGTAGTCCTCCGTACGTTTGTCGGAAGGTGTAGTAAAAATCTTCTGGGTCTTATCGAACTCTATCAGCTTTCCGTTGAGGAAAAACGCTGTGTGCTCGGCGACGCGCGCGGCCTGTTGCATGTTATGCGTCACGATTACGACCGTGTACTTCTCTTTGAGTTCAAAGATCAGGTCTTCGATTTTTGCAGTAGAGATTGGATCCAGTGCGGACGCGGGCTCATCCATCAGCAACACATCGGGTTCTACGGCCAGTGCGCGAGCGATACATAGGCGCTGCTGCTGGCCTCCGGAGAGACCGGCGCCAGACTTCTTCTTGAGCTCGTCCTTCACCTCGTCCCAGAGTGCGGCTTGGCGCAGGGACTTTTCCACGATCTCATCGAGCTTCTTGCGATTGCGAAATCCGTTCAGTTTCAAACCGGCAGCGACATTGTCGTAGATGTTCATGCTGGGAAACGGATTTGGACGTTGGAAGACCATGCCGATGCGACGCCGAACATCGACGGGAGCAACACCGTCGCCGTAAACGTCCATGTTCTTGACCTGCACCCTGCCGTCGGCGCGAGCATCGGGATTAGTCTCATGCAGACGATTCAAGCAGCGCACGAACGTAGATTTGCCACATCCCGACGGGCCAATGATCGCGGTCGCATGATTGGCGAGAATGTCCATTGTGATCCCGTAAAGCGCCTGATGGCGGCCGAACCAGGCGTTGAGGTGCTCGACCTTAATTCCGAGATCCATGTTTAGATCGCCCCTCGCGTGACTCCGCGGCTGGTGGCCCAGCGGACGGATGCGCTAGTGATTACGATGAGCACGATCAGCACAAGCGCTCCGCCCCAGGCAAGACGATGCCACTCATCGAAGGGGGAGATGGCATAGATAAAGATCTGAAGCGGCAACGCGGCGATTGGCTGGTCGAGTTTAGCGCTCCAAAACTGATTGCCGAATGCGGTGAATAGAAGCGGCGCAGTTTCCCCACTGACACGCGCAAATGACAGCATGATGCCTGTGACCACGCCCGACATCGCTGTCCTCAGACTGACCGAAAGCGTGGTACGCCACTGAGGAATTCCAAGTCCTAAGGCGGCTTCGCGGATGGAGATCGGAACCAGCCGCAACATCTCCTCTGTCGAACGTGTAATCGTGGGAATCATCATGATACCCAGCGCTACGCCGCCGGAAAGCGCGGAAAAGTGCTTTTGCCTGAGCACCAGCAGCGCATAGACGGCGATGCCGATCACGATCGAAGGAATGCCATTCAGCACGTCGGCAGTGAAGCGAACCAGTTTGCCGAACTGGCCGCGCGAATATTCAGAAAGATAAATGCCAGATCCCACTCCGAGAGGGACGCCGATTACGCTTCCCACCAGCAGGATGATCATCGAACCCACGATGGCATTCGCCATTCCACCGCCTTGTTCACCAACCGGCCGGGGGATCTGAGTAAAAAAGGCGAGGTTCAAGGAACCGATGCCGCGGATCACGAGATAGGCAAAGATCGCTGCCAGCGGGACCAACACCAGAACTACTGCGGCGATGGCCAGAAACGTTGCAAGCTTATCGGTGGCACGCCGACGCCATTGAAGGCCCTTGGTCAGCTCAGGCACTGACCCTCCTTGGCGCGCCACGAGTTACCGTCCAAACCAGAAGCTGAGCGAAGATGTTCACGATAATCGTGACTATGAACAGAGCGAGCCCGATCTCGATAAGAGCGCTGAGATAAAGATTGTCAGTCGCCTCGCTGAATTCATTGGCAATCACGCTGGCCATCGTGTAGGCCGGGGCGAATAGCGACTTGGTGATCTCGGGGCGATTGCCGATCACCATGGTTACCGCCATAGTCTCGCCGAGCGCGCGACCCAGTCCGAGGATAATTGCGCCCAGAATGCCGGCACGAGCATTACGCAGCACGCCAACGCGGATCATCTCCCAACGCGTAGCGCCCAATGCCAGCGCCGCCTCGCGTTGGCTCTTCGGTACGGAAACCAAAACCTCACGCGTGATCGAGGAGATGATTGGGACAATCATGATGGCGAGAATGATCCCAGCCGTCAGCATTCCTATGCCATATATCGGCCCTGTAAACAGGCCGGTCCACCCGAGGCTGCCGCCCAGTGTGGGCTCGACGTACTTTCGCATCAGCGGAACCAGTACGAAGATCGCCCAAAGGCCGTAGATCACAGAGGGGATGGCCGCCAGCAGTTCCGTCAAATATGACAGCGCGCCGCGCAGGGAAGGTGGGCACATCTCGGTGATAAAGACTGCAACTCCAAGGCTCAGCGGCACGGCAATCACCAACGATATAAGCGAGGAAACCAGAGTTCCGTAGATGAATGGCACGGCGCCGAAGCTACCGTTAACCGGGTCCCAATCGCTGCCGGTAAAGAATCTCCACCCGAACTGATGCAATGAAAGCCGCGATCCGTCGATCAGTTGAATCAGGATGAATCCGACGATCGCAAGTACGCACGCGGAACACAACCAGACCAGAATTTTGAAGACGAAATCCGCGATTCGACTCCCCAGACTACTGCGCCGGGGGATGGCGGCCACCTTAGAAAAGACCGCCGGCTGGATCGGGCCGGGATCCATAGGATGTGGGGTCTGAGCCACGGACATTTGCCGTCAACGCTAGCAGACCTTAATTAATAACGCATTAAAAGCGCAAATCGCTTTCATGGTCTGCGAAGTAATCCACACGCCCGCACAAAAAAATGCCGGTGGATTGCGAGTCCACCGGCGAATGGAGGTATTGCGTTGAAAAACGTTTACGGCAGGTAGTAACGGAACGAGGTGAAGACCATGTTGTTGATGGCCTTCGGCGAGCCGCCGGTTCCGCGCCAGGTGTTCTTCTCTAGGTAGGAATACTGGATGCCCTGCCGGATGCGTCCTTTCGGTCCGCGATAGAAGTCATACCAGTAGCCCACGGTGCCTTCCTGAATCAAGCGAGTGTCGGGGCTGCAATTTGCCGGGCTCGCAGTTGCGCTGGCAAGAATGGAATTGCCCGCCGCCGCGGCCGGCGCTACTTCAATGCCGCAGCCGGTCGTCGCATTGGTAGTGCGGCCATAGCCAATCAGTGTTGCCTTGCCAGCGATGACCGCATTATAAAGTGCACGCTCAGCATAGTCGCCGCCGTAGTAGCCGTAAATGTTCAGTTTTGGAGAGGGATTCAGCTCTAGACCGGCCAAAGCGCTGCCGCCACGAAGCGGCTCGAGGCTACCATCGGGACGGAAGGTCACGTCGGAAAGAGTGGCGTCTCCGTAGCGTCCCACCCCGCCGCCGGCGAGGATGTGCAGGCCGATCTCAACCTTCTTCGGCACGACGGAAAAACGAGCATTGCCGCCGATGCCACCACCGAGCTTACTGTCATTGAAGACGCCCGCGGCTGAGGTGCTGCTGCCCAAGGCATTCGGATAGATTCGATTGCGGAAGAAGCGCGCGATCCCGAAGACTTCGTAGTGACCAAATCCTGGTTCGATCGCCACTTTGCCGATTAGGTCAGGAGCCTGACTATAGCTGTAGTTTGTCTGGTTGTTGTAAAGGCCGCCGGTGTTGCCGACTTGCTGGAACACGGAGGTAAACGGCAGTCCACCACCACCAATGTTGAGTGTCTGTGGCTCTTCGATTGACCCGCCAATGTAAAACTTCTTGCCGAAAGCTTTAGTCAACCGCAACCCGTACTGGCGCGCCCAAGTGAAACCGGCGTTGTACTGTGGATCGATGGTGCCCGGCAGAACCTCGCTTCGATTTGCTAGCCCAGTCCTTGTCTCGGTAGCGAGTGTCCACTGTTGGCCGCCGGTTAGCGTCCAGCCGCTTTCGGTCTCCACTTGTCCCCAAGCTTGACGTTGACGGAAGGTGTAGCTGTTGCTCTGGTTGTCGTTGGAAGTTACGCCCGCGGAGAGGAAGTCACCTTCGTAGTATCCGCGCGCCGTAAAGCTGCCCACTTTGCCTTCAGCGAGCAATGCTGCACGAGACTGACGGCCAGTGGCGTTGAACTCGCTGAGGTGCGCATTAGGCGCTCCGGAAAATGGAGTGCCAGTTAGCTGCGAATTGATGTCCGCACCCATGCCGCGCGTGCGATACACGGTTTCCGCCGCCAGGAAGCTGCCGGTTGGACTTAGGGTAATTCCCTTGAATCGGATAGCGGGCGGGTTTTCCACTTCTCCCACGCGCTTCTGTTCCGCCTGGATCGTCTCCGCGATGTTTTGGTTGTTCGCCTTCACGTCCTTCACGGTCGTATTCAGAGCTTCCACTTGAGTGGCGGTCTGAGCTTGCGTGCTTTGCGCCTCGGTTGCCTTGGCGCTGGCGTCTGCAGCTTGCGACTGTGCCTGGGTCGCGGCTTGTTGTGCCTGCTGTACTTGCTGGTCGCGAACCGCTAACTGGTTTTGCAAGCTCTGAATCTGCTGCTGCTGGTTTTGCAGCATCTGGCGCAACTCGCGCAGTTGCTCAGCAGTGGAGGGTCCTGCGGCGGGAGCGGCGGCAGCCGTGCGTCGGTGCGCGGTCGCGGTCCGCCGTTTCGTTGTCGCCGTGCTTTGACTTGTGCTTGTGCTCTGAGCTACCAGCATGCCGGAAAGCAGGCACACGATCGAACTACGAAGCAACACTTTCATTCGTTCTCCTTCATGAGTCTCGAAAATTTTCGAATAAATGCTGCACTACCGCGAATCGCTCGGCGGTGATCACCGTGTGAGTGAAACTTTAGACGAAGCAGTAGTGACTCACCTTGATAAGCCGCGAATGTTAACACTCAATTACAGGGCGGTAAAAAGTAAATAAACAAGGTATTGATGTTGGCGTACCCGATTGTTGTCTCACATGGATGCTTGCAGTGGCCGATCGCGCACGGGAGAACGGAGGAACCTGCTTCGCGCCCGCAGTATAGGGCGGGGAAGAGACAGCACAGCCCTCACTTCGTTTCGGATGAGGGTCCAGGTGGAGGGACGACAATTCACGCCGAGGAAGATTGAATTATCAGGAATCCCGCGCGCCCTATGCGCTTCGAGCTTCTTCTCTAATTCTAGGCAGTCTGAGCTTGCTGGCGCATTCGTTGGCGGCGCATCTGATTGCGTGCCACTGAAGCAGACAACTTGTCAATCAGCAGGCGAGTCTCTTCGATGCGCGCACGCAGACTATTTGCCTGGTCGATGCTGAGTTTCGCCTTATCATGCACAGACTTGCAGCGATCGAGCGAGGTAGTTCCAACTTTGCTGTCCTGCCGGGTGGGACTCTTTGCCAGCCACTGGTCAATCTCGTCGGAAAACCCCAGTACGGCGCTACGCTGCGAGCCAGTTAGACGGTGGATCGGGAAACCTAGCTCGACTTCATAACGCTGAACGGTGCGGACGCCACGTCCCACGTAGGAGGAAATCTCCTTCGACGAGTGCAGTACACGACGGGAATTTGTGTTTGAAGCGTCGGCTTTTTGATAGTTGTTCATCGTTCAATGTCGATGTTATCAATAATGCTACACCTGCTAAAAATGCCCGGGACAACCACCGACCACAAGCCGGCGACTACAAGTAGATAGTATGAAATTCCACGGCGTCCTAAATTCCCTGTTATTGCCGTTCCGCTACCGGAATTCGCGTATTTTGGGCAAAATTGTGCTATTTCCAACCCCAATCAAAAAAAAATCCGCTGTTAATTTCCCTGTTATTGCATATATCAGGGAATCGCCGCGAGCGGTTCCGGGCTGCCAATTCGGGGAGAAATTGAGACCCTCAACTCACGTTTTTCAGTTCTTCCTCGCCCTCTTCCCCGTCGGCCTCTGAGAGCCGCTGCTTGGATCCCGTAAGGAACTCACGCAGTACAGTGGCGTGCTGTTTCCGGCTATGAGCCTTCTCGGCAAACAACTTCATGGCACTGGTTCGCTGCCGGTCAGATGCCAGTTTGGCCAACCGCTGCTCGAGAGCGGCGCTCTCCTCAAGCGCCCGGAGGGCTGCCCATAGAGACCCCTCGACATCCTCGTCATTGGCCTCCATCATCGCCAATGGGGAATAAGCATGACCGACGCGGCATTCGAACCGGATCTCGCCGTTCTCGCTGACCTCCCAGATATTGCCATGTCATTCCGGGCAGGTGAAGCTGGTGTCAGTTTGGGTTTTGCGCGCCTGTCGATTGTGATTGCCACTTTTTGCCATCTTTGCTGCCTCAGTATTCACTAGACGATTAATGAGGGGGGCCATTTCTGCCAAGGGGACGCAATAGTCCACAGCCACCTGCTGAAGCGCGCTGCGCGGCATGGATTCCACTTCTGCATCTTCCGGATGCTGCACGATTGCCAGCCCGCCGGCGTTCTTGATCGCAAGCAGTCCTGAGCTGCCATCATCCTGAAAGCCAGTGAGAACTACGCCGATGACTCGTTCTCCGAAATTTCTCGCGGCGGTACGGAACAGCAGGTCGATCGCTGGACGATGTCGGTTATGCCGCGGACCGCGGAGGATTCGCACAACTCCGTCCTCCAGCAACATGTGGTGATCAGGCACGGCGACATAGATCTTCCCGTGCTCGATTCTTTCGCCATCAGAAGCCTGTTGCGCCGGTACGCCTGAGCAACGATTCAGGATATTCGGCAGAAGGCCGCTACTGTTCGGCGATACATGCACGACTACGAAGATCGCAGCGTCTGTTTCAGGGGACAAGTTTGCGGCAATCTGTTTGAGCGCTTCTACTCCGCCCGCAGACGCACCGATCACGACGATATCGCGCACGTTGGCAGCTCCACAGACGTATGATTCCCGCTCAGAAAAATAAAGATGCCCAGATCTTCAAGTTGGGAGTGTAATAGGAGAAGAAGCAGCGTAAACGTACGGTATGGAAGTCCTCATGCATCCCAGGGAGGAGTTGGTTGGCGCGTCAGCGGATCCGCTGAAGATCGTCGCGATCGGTGCGTCTGCCGGCGGAATCAACATTCTTCTCAAGCTCCTCACTGCGCTCTCGCCGGCCACCAATTGCTGTTTGCTGATCGTGCTGCATCTCGGATCGAAAAGTAAATCGGTGCTGCCGGATATCCTGCGACGCGGTGGTCGCTGGCGGGTGCAACAAGCCACGCATGAAACAGAAGTTCGAGCCGGAATTGCTTACATTGCGCCTCCCGATTTCCACCTTGTAGTCTCGGGAAATAAGCTGCAGTTGAGAGCTACGGCAGCCGTGGATATGCATCGTCCATCAGTGGACGTGCTGTTCAAGTCGGTCGCCGACGAGTGTGGCGCGATGGGGATAGGCGTGCTGCTCTCCGGCTCGGGACGGGACGGATCGGCGGGGCTCAAGCTGATGAAGCTGGCTGGCGCAAAAACGATTGTTCAAGATCCGGCCGACGCGCTGTTTCCCTGGATGCCCGCGCATGGCATCGAAACCGGCTGCGCTGATTTTGTCATCCCCTCCGATGCCATCGCTCGGAAAATTTCTTCGCTTTGCGCGCGTGCCTAGGTCCCTTGGAACTAAACGAGCTACTTGAATTTCTTGCGGACGAGCGTGACTTCGATCTCCGCGGCTATAAACCCAGCACCCTCGAAAGACGAATTCGCAAGAGGATGGGACAGCTATCGCTGTCTGCCTATGATGTGTACCTCGACTACATCCGAAAGCATCCCAACGAAACGAATCGTCTTCTCGATACGATTCTGATCAATGTGACGGAGTTCTTCCGCGACCCTCCGGCGTGGGAGGTGATGGCTCAGGACATTCTTCCGCACTTACTCAAGCGCTTGCGGGTCGGCGACAGCTTCCGGGCATGGGTTGGTGGCTGTTCGACAGGAGAAGAGGTGTATTCGCTCGCGATCCTGGTGTCAGAGTATTTCGGAACGAAATTTCCCGAGTTCGACATCAAGATTTATGCGACTGACATCGACGAGAATGCGCTGAACATTGCGCGCCGCGGAGAATACCCTCCGGAACGGCTGCGTCGCGTCCGGCCCGAGTGGATCGAAAAATATTTCACCGGCGCCGCGCTGCCGCGGGTGAATCGCGACCTCCGGAGCATGCTGATCTTCGGCCATAGCGATCTGGCCAAGGACGCGCCAATCTCGCATGTACAGCTTGTCGTCTGCCGCAACGTGCTGATTTATTTCGATTCCATCACGCAGAGACATATACTGAATCGTTTCCAGTACGCGCTCGATCCGGGAGGCGTTCTCTTTCTTGGCAAATCCGAATCAAAGCTTAACAATACGACCTCCTTCCTGCCGGTAGATTCGCGTTGGAGGATTTTCAAGAAAGAGGGGCCCGACTCTGTGCGGGCGCCGATACTTCAACCTTCAAGGAACCGCGAGACTATGTCAGTCAACGAGGCGCCCCGCGAACAGGAACTGATCCTGCTTAAGCTCTATCACCGGGCCTTGCTTGAGGTGCTTGAGCCCGGGGTGTTTTCACTGGATGCCAACGATACGTTCGTGAACGAGAATAAATCCGCGCTGGAACTCTGGGGCGTTTCCGGGAACGGGATGCTAGGCCAGCATCTCGCAGGCTCTCCGCTGGCGGCGCGCTGTCCCGAACTCGTACACCGGGTGCAGGAGAGTCACAAAAATCCCAACAAGCAGATTCGCTTTGAATGTGCTATCAAAATCGGAGATGAGCAGCACACGCTTCAGGTAAGCATCAGGCCGGTCAACGCAGAAGACGATCCGCAGCAGCGCGTAGGTACGCTGATTTACGCCGAAGACATCACGCATCGCGAAAAACTGCAAACCACCATCGAGCAGCTCGAGGCCACCGGCGAGGAGCTGCAATCGGCGAACGAGGAACTCGAGACGACCAATGAAGAGCTGCAGTCCACCAACGAAGAGCTGGAAACTACCAACGAAGAGCTGCAATCGACGAATGAAGAGCTCGAGACGACCAACGAGGAATTGCAATCGCTGAACGAAGAACTCGAGAACATGAATGAAGAGCTCGAGTTTCGTACAAGGGAGCTCGATGCTCTAAACAGCCGCTATGCAGAGACGCTGGAACGAATGCCTTGGGCCGTTGCCGTGCTCGATGACGAAGGCCGCGTACAGTTTTGGAATTCCGCTGCGCAGAAACTCTTCGATCTCGAAGCCGCGTCTGTAATTGGTTTGGAGCTGTCGCAACTTCCAATTCAGCCAGCAGTTCGGGAGGCGCTGATCCGGCGCCGCAAACTGATCGTTGAAAAGCAGACTCCGATGCGGTTGCGCAATCAGCGACTAGAACTCCGACGCTCTAAGCAAACCTTCGATATCCATCTCACGCCGCTCAACCAGGAAGGCAACAAACCCAGCCTGATGCTGATGTTTGCACCGCAACAGCCGGGATCGGGAGCGGCCAAATCTGAGAGCAGTTCGCGACCAACTTCCAAAGTCACAAAGAAAAAAATATCGACGAACGGCAACCGGCGACGGAAGTGAGTGCTTTCAAGCCAGAATGGACAGAGCCAGGGAGTGTCTGTTCTTGACAGGCTCCATTTTCGAGAGTACAAGGCTCGCAATCTCGAACATCCTGTAAAACAGGCCGGAGTTCTGACCATGAGTATGGTACGTCGCGACTTCGTAAAGATCGGTGCCGCCGGCTTCGCCGGCTTAGTCCTTCCACAAGCGAGCTTCGGCCAAAAAAGTGAACCTGCCAGCGGAAAGCGCGGCACGGCCGATCTCGAAACTGGTGCTACCACAATTACTCTCGCAGCAGAGCTCAGGACAGGATCCATTCGCCTGCACGCTCAGCGCTTTGAAGCCGGCAAAGACCGGGCGATGGTGTCGCGTGGAAACTTTCAGCCGACCAACGGCGAAAAGATTGAGCTGTATCGCGCCTACTTTCGGGCAAACGGTGGGCGTCAGGTTCTTGCACGCCTTGATGACAATGACCATTCCACCGCCCTGGTGCTGAGCAACTCGGAAGATGCCAATCTCTATCACTTGACGGTTTGGAACGATGCCAAAGCGCCGCAGACGTTCCGGGTGGACTCACGCGAGCTTCGCGAAACGCAGAGAGTTCCCGGCGAGCTTGCCGCGGCACTTGCCGGACAGAGAAAGCCGCCGGACATAACGCTTGAGGACATGGAAAACGCCTTCGCAAGTGATCCCGACTACATTGCGTTCACCAGAGGCAAAACTCTGCCACACCAGCATGCGAAGATCGTGGACTTCGCGTGCTTCTTGGTTTTGCTTCGAGTTCCCGGCGGAGCCGCATACTCATTTTGGGAGCCCTAGTAGCTGTCGAAATTCGAATTACCTGTCCAGCCGCATTTCTCGCAACAGCGCTGAGAACTGCGGGTCGGAGTGTAGGTCTTTGAATATCGGAGATACTTTCAGCAACACGACTCCGGGACTTCTTTGCGCGACGCCCTGCCGCAGCAGTTCCAGCACCTGGCGCTCATTACCGAGACCCATTTGCACGATCGCTAAATCGTAGGGAGAAGCCCCGCGATTTTGCCCTTCGGATTGCAATCGCACCAACATTTGTTGCGCCCGAGAGCGATTGCCAGACACAGCGAGACTGTTGGCAAACTCCGACATGTATTCGGGATTCTGTGGGTCCAGTTCCAGCGTCGTTTCGAATTCCGTTGCGGCCTTTCCATAAAGCTGCTGCTGCGTGTAAATTCGCCCAAGATTTCGGTGCGCGCGAGCGTTTCCAGGATCGATGGCCAACGTCTTGCGACACTGCTCGATGGCCGTTTCATAATCTCCGGAGAAATATAAAGCCGACGCCAAATTTGCATTGATGAATCCGGAAAGCGGGTCCAATTCCTGCGCTCTTCTTGCTTCTGCAACAGCTTCCGGCAATCTTCCGGTTTCCACCAGCAAACCGGCATACCAGGCGTGCGCCACCTCGTACCCAGGACTGAGTTCGATCGCGTGTTTATATTCGTTCTCGGCGCCTGTCCAATCCCAGTCGTAGTCCTCCATCACATTGGCCAGCGCCGAGTGCGCTTCAGCAAGCGACGGATCGAGTTCAAGCGCCTTTAACGCGGCAGCACGTGCTTTTCCGAATGCCTCCTTGGACGAAACACCGGGCACATCCGCAAGGACATTGAAGGAATCCGCAAGTGCGGCGTATGCCAGCGTGTAGTCAGGATCCATCCTGATCGCCTGCTCAAGGAAATCGATACTTTGCCGAATTCCTTCTTGTGTCCGCTTGTTCCAGTAATAGCGCCCCAGCAGATACAGTTCGTGAACTCTGGGATCGATGACTCGCGCCTGCGTCAATCGAGCCTGCTCCCGGGCCGTAAGTTTGATCTGGATTTCCCTCGCGATCGCGCGAGCAACATCGTCTTGCAACTTGAGAACGTCGCGTTCGTCTTGCTCGTAACTTTTGACCCAGATATGGCGCTCGTTGCGCGCCTGAATCAATTCAGCTCGGATCTTCACGCGGTCTTGCGAACGCTGCACCGAGCCTTCCACCACGGCATCGACGTTCAATTCTCG
>CAZLIE010000054.1:9339-24331 GCA_964559345.1 uncultured Terriglobales bacterium | reverse complement strand
CAAAAAAGTGGGGAGCTTTTCGAGCTCCCCAAAACAGAAGCGACAGAGGCGATACTGAAAACTTTGGAGCTAAGCTCCTCAATCCAAGTTGCCCGTCGTTCACGTGTTCGTAATTTTTTTGGGACGAAGGCACAAAAAGGCCGAAGTTGACCTTTGATCGGATTTCAGTTTTTCCCGGAATGGACTCGCTTTGGGTTCCGGTGAGCGGTTCGCGGATGCGATTGCAGGTCGGCGGAAGCGGTCCGGCGCTGGTTCTAGTCCATGGAATTGCCAGTTCCGCCTTCGCCTGGCGTTTCAACTACGCCCAATTGGCACGGGAATTCCGCGTGATTATCCCCGATCTACTGAGTGTTGAGTCGAAAAATGCCGAAAAAAGGTTGGACTGTTCGCTTGCCGGAACCGCCGCGCGTCTGGGAGAAGCCCTCGATCACGCGGGAATCGACGCTGCCGACATCGTAGGAAGCTCCTACGGCGGCTCGGTCGTGCTGAAACTGGCCGCAGACAGGCCGGAGAAGTTCCGCCGGATGGTCCTGGTTTCGCCAGCAAATCCCTTTGCGCGACGTTATGAGGCTCGGGTGAAGTTCTTCGCCAGCACGCTCGGCGAGCTCGTAAGCGCCGTTCTCCCCAGCCTTCCGGACAGATTTTGGCAATACGGAATCGGACGCATGTACGCCAATCGGTCGCTAATGGGCGCCGGAACCGGAGCAGGATATGCGCGTCCGCTGCGTATCAAGGGCAGCATTCGCCACATCGGAGCCTGTCTGAGCACCTTTGCGGCAGACTTGGAGGCGCTCGGGCCGCAGCTGGCGGCCATTTCGCCCATTCCCAGCCTTCTGATCTGGGGCGATCAGGATAACGTCGTCGAGATTGAGTCCGCTGCGAAGCTGCAAAAAGCCATTGGATCCGAGCTTACGGTGCTCAAAGGCGTCGGACATTTGCCGTACGAGGAGGCTCCGTTGCAGTTCAATTCGGTTGTTTTAGATTATTTGCCAAAACCTTTCTCACCACTGAGGCACGGAGTTCACGGAGAAAAGCCCTAAGAACACGGAGAAAAGCTTGTGTAAGAGTTCTCCAAAACCTCGTACTAGCTGGTTTGGGTGGTCCCAGGTTGGGATAGCGGCCCCTACCCGGAATGACAATCACTTTTGATTGTTGTTCTTGAGTCCATCTGGGACCGGAAAGCACATTTCCGCTGCTATGCTTTCGCAGCATCCCAATGCACTTCTTCGACATCCTGCGGCAGTATTTTGCCGAATACGGCTACTGGACTGTGGCTTTTGTGCTCCTCCTGGAGAACGCCGGCATCCCTGTACCTGGTGAAACCACGCTCCTGTTTGCCGGGTTTCTCGCCTACAGCGAACATCATTTGAAGCTTTCCGGCGTCGTTCTCGTCGGAATTGTCTCCGCCACCATCGGCGACAACCTCGGTTACTGGATCGGATACCACGGCGGACGGCCTCTGCTCGACCGCCAGCGCCGTATTTTTCGCGTCTCGGCCGAGCATCTGGAACGCGGTGAGGAGTTTTTTCGGCGTCATGGAGCGTTCACCGTCTTCTTTTCCCGCTTTGTCTTCGGTATGAGGATCATTGCGGGGCCGCTCGCCGGCGTCCTGAAGATGCCGTGGAGGCGATTTCTGGTCTTCAATTTTCTCGGCGCGGCATCGTGGGTCTCCCTGATTGCCACGTCCGGATACCTTTTCGGCAGCCGCTGGGACTGGCTCACGACGCAAATCGAGCGCCTGGACATGACTTTCGTCGCTTTAATCGCCATCGCAGCGCTAGTCTGGTACTGGCGGCGCCACCGGCAGTTACGAAATGCTAAGGAAACTCGCTAAGCTTTTCTCGGAAGTGGACCGCGAAGCCTGGATCCGCTTCGCCGTAGCGCTGCTTGGACTGATCTTTTCCTTCACCTTCGCCATCATTTCTTCTAGCTTCCGCGAGGAAGGCAGCTTCATTGCGACCGCAATCTCTGCGTCGCTTGCGCTGTTCACTGCGGCACTTGTCGGCGTAGCGACCGTTCCTTACCTGGCGCGGCGCGTCGCCTTCGAGCGAAGACGCTTTGCGGTGCGCTACGAAGTCACGCGCGAAGGTCTCGGATACACGGTAGTTGTCATCATCATCGCCATCGCAGCGCTGAATACCGGCAACAATCTGCTGTTTATTGTCGTCGCTGCGATGCTCTCGGCGGTGCTGGTTTCGGGCATCGCATCCACAATAGTGCTCTTCGGATTGACTTTGAACGTCAGTATTCCCGAGCACGTTTTCGCCAAAAAGCCATTCATTGGGACGATTACGGTCAGCAATTCCGGCCGCCTACCCTCATTTTCGGTGAGCGTTGTGCCGGAAAAGGTCAGAGTAAAGCGCACTTGGCGCTGGCAGAAGACTGACGTGGGCATTCCGCCGTTCCGCGCAACCGGCAAAGAATGGTTCCGTCTGCCCGATCTGCAGCTTCGATCGGTGCCGCCGACTAGGCCCGAGCCGCCGATTATCACCCGTCCGGTGTACTTCCCATATCTCGCTCCGAGAGGCGCGCAGTCGGCTCCAGTCGAATTAAACTTTCCCCGGCGGGGGCGATATGTGCAGAAGGGGCTCGGACTATCCACGCGATTCCCGTTCTCATTCGTGTCAAAGACCCGCGTAGTGCCCTTCGAGCGCGAGTTGCTCGTGCTGCCGACGGTCGAGGAAACCGACGAATTCCTGTCGATTCTTCCAACTCTGCGGGGCGAATTCGAGGCGTTTATCGCTGGCCGCGGTTACGATTTGTATCGTCTGCGCGAGTTCACGCCCGGAGATGCTGCGCGTCACATCGATTGGAAGGCCACTTCGCGGGCGCAAACCGTGATGGTTCGCGAGTTTACGCGGGAGGATGAGCGCAAGCTGCGCGTCGTCTTTGACAATCCTGCGCCACGCACACTGAGCGACGACGACTACGAACGTGCGGTCAGTCTGGTTGCGTCGATCGCTTGGCACTTCTCGAACGGCAGCAACGAAGTGAATTTCCATGCTCCCGGATACACGGGGCCGCAGGAAGCGCTCTCATTTCTCAAGTATCTGGCTGCCGTGGAGCCGTCTGAAGTGCCACTGCCCCTCGAAGATGTTGGAGGAGGAGCCTACAACCTGGTTGTCACTGCGCGCCAGAGAGGCTCGATTCCGACGCATCTCTGGACCACGTCCTACTTTATCTTCGTTTCAGACCAAAAAACGTCTTAGTTCTATAGTCTAGGTGCCGTTTTTCGCGGGTCAAAGTTCTCGCCGTGGCGGAAGTTGGCATCTATAGGTTCAAATTCAAAACCATAACGAAGGGACCCAATGGCCGAGTATTTTCCCACGTTGCGTTTGGACTTCAGCGACACGTACAACGAATACCGAATCATCGATGGTGAAGTGCAGTTCCGTCCAAAGACATCCGACTGGCGGACCTTAGACGCTGACGATGTCCGCATGCACTTTGCTTTGTCCACACCGGTTGCCGTCTGGCTGCAAAGAAATACAAACGTTTCGCCCAGCATCGCCGCATAATCAGAAGTAGCAGCTCTGTTGCTGGCGCGACACTCGCGAGCGTCAGGTCACGATCTCTGCGGTGGTAAAATGCCCACAATCCTGGTCATGTTTTCCTCTGGAGTGGGCAAGAAACTGCGGCGGATTGTCGGCGCCGATGCCGTGCTGGACCGTCCTGAAGACCTCATGCTGTATGAATACGACGGTTCGCTGGCTCGTGGCGCGCCGAATTATGTCGTCTTCCCGCAGACCACAGAGCATGTTTCCGCCATCATGAAGCTGGCTTTGGCGGAAGGACTGTCGGTGGTCCCTCGCGGAGCCGGGACCGGACTGAGCGGCGGAGCGATCGCGCGGCGTGGCGGAATCATCCTCGCCTTCGCGCGCATGAACCGGATCCTCGAGATTGACACTGCCAACCTGCGCGCGACGGTGCACCCGGGCGTCGTCAATCTCGACCTTAGCGATGCGCTGGCGCCGCACGGATTCTATTTCGCTCCCGATCCATCGAGTCAGAAGGCCTGCACCATCGGCGGAAACGTCGCCGAGAACTCCGGCGGTCCGCATACGCTGGCCACCGGAGTGACGGTGAACCACGTCACCGGATTGGAAGTCGTTCTGCCCGACGGCCGCATCGTCCAGCTTGGCAGCAAGAGCGCGAGCACTGCCGGATACGATCTCACCGGGGTTTTCGTCGGGTCTGAAGGGACCTTCGGTGTGGTAACCGCCATCACAGTAAAGATCACGCGTTTTCCTGAAGCAGTCGCGACGCTGCTCGCCATCTATACCGACGTCCAACATGCGGCAAATTCAGTAGTTGCGCTCACGTCGGCCTCGATCACTCCGGCGGCCATCGAGATGCTCGATGGCTGGACCCTGCGCGCCGTCGAAGCCGCAGTTCATGCCGGATATCCACTGGACTCGGCTGCCGTGCTGCTCATTGAACTTGAAGGATTGCGCGAGGCTGTTGAAGAGCAGGCGGAGTTGGTCTCACAGTTGTGCAGGGACGCAGGCGCACGCGAAGTGCGCCGTGCACGCGACGAGAACGAGCGACAACTGCTGTGGAAGGGACGCAAGACTGCCTTCGGCGCGATAGGAAGGATCTCGCCTTCGTACTATGTTCAGGATGGCGTGATCCCACGCACCAAAGTCCCCGAAACGCTCCGCAAGATTGAAGAAGTAGCGACGAAGTACTCGCTCACCATCGGCAATATCTTCCACGCCGGCGATGGCAACCTGCATCCGCTGATCCTCTTCGATACTCGCGATGCCGACCAGACTCGCCGCACCCTCGAAGCCGGACGCGAGATCCTCGACTTCTGCATCGGTGTTGGCGGATCGATCACCGGGGAACACGGAGTGGGCATGGAGAAGCAGGACTTGATGTCCACGCTGTTCTCCGATTCGGAGCTTGAAGTGATGTCGCGCCTGCGGAGCTGCTTCAATCCAGACTCAGTGCTGAACCCGCAGAAGCTTCTGCCCTCGGTCCGAGGCTGTCGCGAGACGGTCACTCCCGGACACAAGAGCCTCGACGCTCCAGTTGCCGCTGCCGCGGAGCTGCGTTGAAATCAGGCATAGGGATGCAGTCGGAGATCGCTTCGCGTATGGAGCGATTGCTCGGTGCGGCTGGCGTCATTGCCGATGTGAGCTACCAGCAGTATGCCGTCGATCAGATTGTTCCCAGTGTCGTCGTCCAGCCTGCGAATGCCGATGAGATCGCGGCAGTGCTGCGTATCGCCAATGAAGAGGATTGGGTGGTCGTGCCCTTCGGCGGCCGCACTCGACAGCACGCGGGCGGAACTCCGCCTCGCGTCGATGTAGTGCTCTTGACCGCGCGGCTCAACAAGATTGAGATTTACGATCCCGGCGATCTCACCATCTCACTTCAATCAGGAGCCGTGATTGAAGACGTGATTCAGCAGTGCGGGGTACATCGCCAGCTTCTGCCGCTGGAAGCTCCATCCGGTGCGACTATCGGCGGCGCCTTAGCCTCCGGCGATAGCGGTCCATTGCGCGCAGGCTTCGGCTCTGCTCGAGACTTCTGCATTGGAGTCAGCTTTATTACGGGCGATGGTGTAAGCGCCCGTGGGGGCGGCCGCGTTGTGAAGAACGTCGCCGGTTATGACCTGATGAAGCTGATGATCGGCAGCTATGGCAGCCTGGGGGTAATCGTCTCCGCCAACTTCAAGCTGTTTCCAAAACCGATTACCACAGCGACATTCCTGTGCAATTTCGAATCATTACCTGAGCTGATGAGGATGCGCGATGCTTTATTGCATTCGCCGCTCATTCCCATCGCCGTCGAGATGATCAGTCCGGCGGCCCAGGAATACCTCAGTGACAGTGAGGCGCGAGACCCCGACCATTGGTCTCCTGACCCGGCTACCTTGAACGCGCCGAGTCACTGGCAACTCGCGATCCGCTTCTCAGGGAGCGAGCGGGTTCTGGCGAGGGGTCGGCACGAGGTGGGCACGCGCACCAATCATGAACTGCATGGCTCGGATGAAGCGGCGTTCTGGCAGTCCTTTCATCGCTTCGAGTCGCGCGTAATCACAAAGAATCGCAATGCCATGCTCTTCCAGGTCAATGTGCCCATCGCCGAAGCACAGCAGGCAATTGAGGCCGCACAGACCGCCGCTACTAACTACACCTTCGTCGCCGCAGTGGTCGGACGAGCCACGGTTGGCTCGTTGCTGATTGCATTCATGCCGCTCGCGATCGATCCACCCAGCGTGATGCAGTTCGCCGGTGCGGCGTCGGACTTCCGTTCACGCCTGTCGAAAGGATCGTCGGCAGCCGTCCTTCGTTGTCCGGTGGAAGCGAAGCAGCACTTTGACGTGTGGGGATCCACGCCAACCGACACCGAGCTTATGCGGAAGATCAAACATGCTCTCGATCCCAAGGGCGTACTGAATCGTGGGCGGTTCCTAGTAGGATAAGAAACCGTTCACCCCAGAGGACACGGAGAACACAGAGGAAATCGGTGAACGACTTGGAACAGGAATCGCATTTGGATCATGGCCACGCGCTGGTAATGGGCGAATCGAACTTTGCCGGCCCTGATCGCCCAACTTGGGACTTGTACGCAACCTGTGTCCATTGCGGGCTGTGCTTGAATCACTGTCCGACATATCGAGTGCTGGGTATGGAGATGGACTCGCCGCGCGGACGAATCTATCAGGTGCTGCAGGTCGATGCTGGCCGGCTTCCGATTGGCGAGTCGTTCGTCACCCACATCGATCGCTGCCTCGATTGCCGGGCGTGTGAGACGGCGTGTCCGTCCGGTGTGCAGTACGGACATATCGTGGAGCGCGCTCGCGCGCAAATCGAGCAGCACTATCCTCGGCCGTGGTTCACTCGCCTGCTGCGCAACTTCTTCTATCGACGCGTGCTCGGCAGTCCGGGACTGCTGTCATTCATCGCGCGCCTCCTGCGCTTGTACCAGCGTTCAGGATTGCAGACTGCCGTGCGCGCGTCAGGTCTGCTGAAGCTGCTGGGAGTAGCAAAACTCGAGACGCTGCAACCTGCCATCGACAAACACTTCTTCTTCGACCAGATCGGTAAGGTCTTTCCTGCGGAAGGCGAGCAGCGAGGACGTGTAGCGCTACATGCCGGCTGCATCGCCTCGGTCGCCTTCTCAGAGCTGAACGAAGCGACGATCCGCGTGCTCACCAAGAATGGCATCGAGGTCTGGGTACCCAAAGGACAGAACTGCTGCGGTGCCCTGCAGGCGCATGCCGGATACCGCACGGAGGCCAGAGAGCTCGCGCGTCAGAACATCCAGGCCATGCTCGACGACCGATTCGATGCGATCGTGACCAACGCCGCAGGGTGCGGCTCGACGCTCAAGGAGTATGGCGATCTCTTGAATGAGAGCAACGATCATACGGCCGGCGAAGCATTCTCGCGCAAAGTAAAAGACGTGACTGAGTATCTCCAAGCGATCGGACTGCGTGCTCCGGCGCGCAAGAACGAGATCACGGCCACCTACCAGGACCCGTGTCACCTCGCCCATGGTCAGAAGATCCGCAGTGCGCCCCGCGATCTGCTGAAGGGCGTGGGGCTTCGTCTTGAGGAGATGCCGCACACTGACCAGTGCTGCGGGAGTGCGGGCAGTTACAACGTAACCCAGAACCCACTCTCAATGAAGATTCTCGACGCGAAGATGGCCGACATCGCCTGCACCTCCGCCGCGTTGGTAGTGACTGCCAATGTGGGCTGCATGCTGCAGTTGCGAGCTGGAATGCAGCGCTCTGGTATGCAGCGCCCGGTGAAGCATGTGATGGAAGTCCTGGACGAGTGTTACAGTGCAGCAACATAACGTTGGCTCTGCAATTCACATGGACGTACTTGCATCTTCAATGTGGCATGATACGTCTAACCTGTAACAGCCGGGATCAATGCTGAACATCACCATCCGCCGAAAAGCAAAGCAATTTGGACAACTGGTACGCACATCGGCGATCACGCCTCGCACCGGCAGTTCGTATCTCCCCAAGCTGGCGAAGGCACATGAGTTGGGCATTACGTTCATAGGCCACAGCAGCTTCTTCATCCAGATTGGAGGCCGCAATGTCGCGATCGATCCGAACTTCGCGCGTTGGCTTCTGGTGCTGAAGAGGCAACGGCGTCCGGGAGTTCGGCTGCGCGATCTCCCGCCCATCGACTACGTGCTGGTCAGCCATGCGCACCTCGACCATCTGCATCGTCCCTCGTTGCGGGCGATCGCGCGCCTCACTCGGCGGCGTTGTGGCAGCGCTCCTGAGATTATCGTTCCCAAGAATGTTGGCGACATCGTCGCACGGCTCGGCTTCAATCGCGTCCACGAACTGGACTGGTGGGAAGAGTTCAACGACGGCAGGCTCGGCATCACGCATACCCCTTCGCAGCATTGGGGGGCGCGCATGCTCCGCGACTTCCATCGCGGTTTTGGCGGATATGTGGTGCGAGCCGGACAACATTCGGTCTATCACGCGGGTGATACCGCCTACTTTGAAGGCTTCAAGGAGATCGGTGAGCGCCTGCATCCCGAGCTAGCGTTGCTGCCCATCGGCGCCTATCACCCGCCCCACTATCGCAACGTACACACCAGTCCTGAAGACGCCATGCAGGGATTCCTCGACCTCGGCTCTCGCTACATGGTCCCCATGCACTACGGCACCTTCCGCCTCTCCTACGAGCCCATGGAAGAACCGCTGCAACGTCTATGCCAGGCAGCCGCAAAAGTCGGCGTAAGTGATCGTGTGCTGGTGCTGGAAGAAGGAAGAACGAAGATATTTCGATAAAGCCGTGTTCGGCGCTCGACTGTCGGCGTTCGGCCAGGAGAGACGGCTCTCGGCACTCAGCGTTCGGCCAGCTACGATCCTGCCGGCACCAGCAGGTGTCATTACCTGCTCCCGTACCGCTGAGGGGCCGAAAGCTGACAGCCGATCGCTGACCGCCTCCCTCCCGCGCCAACCGCATCTCTCAGTACGCGAGCAGCACCCTCACATCCCTCACATTGTTCCTCGTCGGGCCTGTGATTACCGTGTCACCTAACTTCTCGAATAACGGGAATGAATTGAATTCGCGCAATGCAACTGCCGGATCCATTCCCGAGGCGCGAGCGCGGCTGACTGTGCTGCCATCCACCACGGCGCCCGCCGCCACACTGTTGCCATCGATGCCATCGGTACCCGCACTAACTATCGAGATGTCTTCGCCTGCAATCTGCTGAGCGCAGTGAAGAGCAAAGTGCTGGTTGCGCCCGCCGGTTCCCGGGCGAGGGGGTACCTTCACCGTGATCTCCCCTGCGGAGATGAGTGCCGCGCGCGAGACTCCTTGTCGCAATTTTCTTAGCCGACCGAGCAGGTACTCACTCGCCTTCTCATATGGCCAATCGTCGGGTGTGTTGTCGATCTCGACCGCAAACCCATAACGCGAGGTCAGTGCAGCTGCGGCTTGGGCAGCCGGCGCGCTCGACAGAATCGGCCACCATCGTGAAGTCAGGAAGGCGGCATCGTCGGCCTTTGGTGTCTCTTCGAGTGTGCGCTGCTCGAACAGTGAGCGAACAGATGCGGCTAGCTGCGGCAGCATGCCGTACGCGGTGGCGATGCGATAGCAATCCGCCGCAGTGCTTGCATCCGGCATCGTCGGACCCGACGCCAGTGCGTCCAGTTGGCCTTCAGGGACGTCGCTGATCATGATGCTCACCTGGCGCGCGGGTGATGCGGCCTGCGCCAGTCGTCCACCCTTGATGGCAGAAAGGTGTTTGCGGATAGCATTGATCTCGCTGATCGACGCGCCTGAGTGAACCAGCACGCGGTAGGTCGAGACCAAGTCCTCCAGCGTGATCTCTTCATCGCCTGGGACCTCGACCATTGCAGAGGCGCCTCCGCTGATCAGGTAGATCACCAGCGTGTACTGATCGTGCCCGGAGACGGTCTTCAAGATCGCTTGTGCGGCACGCATTGAGTCGGTTGTCGGCAAGGGATGTCCACCGAGGAAGTAGCGAAAGCCGGGTAGCTGCGTCACAGGAGGTTGGGAGCTTACGACGATGCCTTCGAGCGTTGGTCCAGTGAGCGCGATCAGCGACTCCAGCATTGAATGCGCGGCCTTGCCCATGGCGATAACAAACACGCGGGAGTAGGAGCCGAGGTCGTAGAGGTCGTCCTCAACCCGCAGCACGCCGCGCGAGTAATCGACCTTGCTGTTGAATACGCGGGGGATGGCGATTTCGTTGAGCGTGTCGGTGAATATCTGGCGCGCGACCTCGCGCATGTTCAACGAGAAGTTAGCGCCAGAGGACATGGGTGGCAGGCTATCACGCGCGCTGGCGATTGCTGACCGCCGCAGGGAAGTGCCGCTCGACCCACGCAGTAATCGCATCGCGCACCTTCGGCAACAGTCCTTCGAAGAAGTGGTCCGCGCCCTCGATCAACACAAGTTCCTTGGGCTCGGCAGCTGTGGCGACGATGGCATTCACGGCAGCCATCGGACCATACTGATCGTTAGTGCCACTCACGAACAACTTGGGCTTCGTGCACGTGGAGAGGAAGTTGTATTTGTACGCGCGCTCAAGGACTGCGACTGGAGTTCCCAGTGAGATCAGTCCCACGACTCGCGGGTCGGGGCATGAGGCCTTCAGTCCCGTTGCAGCTCCGAACGAGAACCCGGCGAAGATGATGAGTAGCTTCGGGTACTCGCGCTCTATCCAGTCGAGGGCCGCACGGATATCCTCGCGCTCGCCGCGTCCCGCGTCATGCGTGCCTTCACTCAGACCAGTGCCGCGGAAATTGAACCGTACCACCGGAAAGCCAAAGCCGCTGAGCGCCTTCATCGTGTGATACACGACCTTGTTGTGCATGGTGCCGCCATGGAGCGGATGCGGATGACAGACAAGCGCAGCATAGTTGGCATCGGGCTCGCCGACGTTCAGCAGGGCTTCGAGTCGGCCAGCAGGGCCGGGGATGAAGATGGAGCGAATCTCGTTAGGCACAAAGTAATTCTACGGTCTCGCAACACTCAGCCAACTTCTGCAGATGATTGATGACCTTCCGTCTCGGCACGTATGCTCGTCTACATGGACCCAGTGCGACTCACGCGCGAGCTCATCGACATTGAATCGATTACCGGCAACGAGGCGACGGTTGGCGACTACCTCTTCCACCTGCTGTCGAAGCTCGGCTACCAGACGCAGAAGATGCCGGTTGAGGGCGATCGTGCAAATGTCTATGCCACTGTTGATGGCGAGCCGGAACTAGTCTTCTCTACACACATGGACACCGTGCCTCCCTTCATTCCCTCGTCGGAGGACACGGAGAACATCTACGGGCGCGGGTCATGCGATGCCAAAGGCATCATCGCTGCGCAAATCGCCGCGGCCGAACGCCTGCGCAAGAAGAGGTCGGACATCGGGCTGCTGTTCCTGGTCGGGGAGGAGCGTGACAGTCAGGGAGCCAAAGAGGCCAATCGTCATGCCCAGGGGTCGAAGTTCCTCATCAACGGTGAGCCCACCGAGAGCAAGATCGGTCGAGCATCGAAGGGAACTCTGCGGGTGGAACTCACCGCGACCGGGCGCATGGCACACTCCGCCTATCCGGAGCTGGGAGAGTCCGCGATCGAGAAGCTGGTCGAAGCGCTGCAACGGCTGTTGAAGATCCCACTGCCCACAAACCCTGAGATTGGGCGGACCACATTCAACATAGGTCTAATCGAAGGCGGTCGGGCACCGAACGTGATCCCGGACTTCGCGCAAGCGCAACTGCTCTACCGCCTCGTCGGACCCACGGACGAGCTGCGCCTACAAATCGAGGCGACAGTCGCAGGCCTCGCCACTGCCGAGTTCTCCCTCGAGATTCCATACGTGCAGCTCCGGACAGTAGAGGGCATTCCCGAGATGATCGCGGCATTCACGACCGACATACCGGCACTGACCAATTGGGGCGAGCCCGTGCTCTTGGGGCCGGGGTCGATTCATGTGGCGCACACGGATGGCGAGTACATCTCGAAGCGGGAATTGAATGACGCAGTAGGGCTGTACGAGCGAGTCGCAGAGCAGTTGCTCGGCTCGTAGTCAGTGACAAGCTCGCGCGCATGTGCCGCTGGATTAGACTAAAAGTTTATGAACGAAGCGACGAACTCTCTTGCGCGTGCTGCCTCATCCTATCTTCGCTCTGCCATGCATCAGCCAATCCAGTGGCATGAGTGGGGTGCCGACGCCTTCGACAAGGCCACGCGTGAAGACAAGCCGGTGCTGCTCGACATCGGCGCGGTGTGGTGCCACTGGTGCCATGTGATGGACCGCGAGTCCTACGAGAATCCCGAGATCGCAAAAATCATCAACGAGAGCTTTGTCCCAGTGAAGGTGGACCGTGACGAGCGACCCGATGTGGACAGTCGCTACCAGGCAGCGGTGCAAGCCATCAGTGGACAAGGTGGATGGCCGCTCACGGCCTTCCTCACTCCTGATGGGCGTCCGTTCTTTGGGGGCACGTACTTCCCGCCTCACGATCATCAGGGACGGCCTGGCTTCAGGCGCGTACTGCTGACGCTGGCCGCTGCGTACAAAGAGAAACACGGAGACGTGATCGAGTCGGCCGAGCACGTGATGAGTGCTATCGATCATGCCGAGTCGTTCGCGGGCCGCTCTGGCGATATCTCACTCGCGATCCCCGATGCCATGATCAAGTCGGCAGTTCAGGGCTTTGACCCGCAGAACGGCGGGTTTGGATCGGCGCCGAAGTTCCCGCATCCTTCGATATTGGATTTGCTCATCGACCACTGCGGACGGACCATTGATGAGTCCACAGTCAACGTGGTCACCCGCACTCTCGACCACATGGCGCGCGGTGGGGTGTACGATCAGCTTGGTGGTGGCTTCCACCGTTACTCCGTCGATGAGCGCTGGATCGTGCCGCACTTCGAGAAGATGTCCTATGACAACTCGGAGCTGTTGAAGAACTACGTTCATGGCTACCAGCTCACGGGGGACGAATTCTATGCCCACATCGCGCGAGACATCATCCGATGGATGAACGAGTGGCTGAGTGACCGGGAGCGTGGCGGCTTCTATGCCTCACAGGATGCCGACATCGACCTGCACGACGATGGCGACTACTTCACCTGGTCGCTGGCTGAGACCCGCGAAGTTCTGCAGGGCACCGAACTCGCAGCTGCGGTGATCTACTACGATATCGGCGAAGTGGGAGAGATGCACCATCGGCCGGAGAAGAACGTGCTCTACGTGGCCGCCACTCCAGAGCAGATTGCCACTCGCTTGAACCTCAGTGTGCCCGAAGTGCGAGAGCTGCTCGATTCGGCCAAGAAGAAGATGCTTGCCGCTCGCATGCGGCGTCCCACACCGTATGTGGACAAGACCCTTTATGTGAACTGGAACGCCATGTGCATCTCGGCATATCTGGAGAGCTCGAAGGTGCTGAGGTTGGACGAGGCTGAGCACTTTGCATTGCGATCGCTCGACCGTCTGCTCTCAGAAGCTTGGTCGAATGATGGTGGCCTGAAGCACGTGATCGCGTATTCCGATTCCAATGCGCAGCATCGGGAAATCGGTGGTCTGCTGGATGACTATGCCTTCACCGTCATTGCCTGTCTCGATGCATACGAGGCCACCTCCGACATGAGCTACTACCGGTTTGCCGAACAGATCGCAGCACGCATGATCGACGACGTCTACGACAACACCGGTGCTGGCTTCTTCGACACTCCACACCAGTCTGCCCAGGGCAAGCTCGGGGCGTTGGCCGCTCGTCGCAAGCCACTGCAGGACTCTCCGACACCCGCCGGCAATCCGGCCGCCGCTATCGCGCTGCTGAGGCTGCATGGGTACTCGGGCGAGCAACGACATCGGGACGTAGCTGAGGGCACGCTCGAAGCGTTCGCCGAGGTCGCCGGCCACTTCGGGATCTTCGCAGCCACATATGGACTGGCAGCAAACCTCTATGCGAGGCCGCATACCAATGTCGTGGTGACGGGACGCGACGAGGGTGCTGAGGATTTATTGCGGGCAGCAGTGGCACAGTACAGCGTGAACAAGTCGGTACTTCGGCTGGACGCGGACCATGCCGTCGCCGCCAACCTTCCGCCTGTGCTGGCAGAGACCATTCCGAATCTGCCGGCCATACAGACGAAGAAGAGTGTGGCAGTACTGTGTTCGGGCTTTACCTGTCAGCCCCCAGTGGACGACTCCGAGCAGTTGCGTCTGCAACTCGAAGAGAGCCGCTTAAGTTATCTCACGTCATAGATCGAAGAGGAGCACTACATGCGCATTGCATTTTTGGGTCTTGGGATCATGGGCAGACCGATGGCACAGAACCTGGTAAAAGCCGGTCACGAGTTGAAGGTATGGAATCGCAGCCCGGGCAAGTCTGTGGACGGGGCCCACGCCGCCGCGACGCCCAAGGCAGCGGCCGAGGGAGCAGAGGTCGTATGGCTGTGCGTGTCGGACACTGCGGCGGTGGAGCAAGTCCTCTTCGGCAAGGACGGAGTACTGGAGTCGATACGCCCCGGCATGACCGTGGTTGACTCGAGCACCATCCTTCCCGGAGCCAGCGTCAAGTTTGCCGAGCGTGTGCGAGACAGGAGTGCAGAGTTCGTCGATGCCCCGGTCACCGGGTCTAAGACCGGCGCCGAGACTGGACAGTTGATCTTCATGGTCGGAGCCAAGCAGGAGACCTTTGACAGGCTGCAGCCACTCTTCATGGCCATGGGCAAGAGTGCAGTGCGCGTAGGCGATAACGGCAAGGGGCTGGCTGCCAAGCTGTCAATGAACCTGATGATCGCGCTCACCTACGAGGGATTTGCCGAGGCGCTCGTGCTCGCTGAGAAACAGCAGGTGGATCTCAATGCACTGCTCAGCCTTATCCAGCAGTCGATGGTGCGCTCTGGAGTGGTGGAGTACAAGGCTCCCTTCGTGCTCTCGCGCGACTTCTCGGCCAACTTCCCCATGCGTCTCATGCACAAGGACATTCACCTGATGCTGGAGGCGGCGAAGCAACAGG
>CAZLIE010000054.1:0-9329 GCA_964559345.1 uncultured Terriglobales bacterium | reverse complement strand
CTGCAGACCGTCGATCAGGTGTATGAGCAAGCTAGCCAGCAGGGCTACTCAGAGCTGGACTATGCCGCGACACTTATGACATTGGAGAGGCAGCCGGCGTGAAATAAATCCGCGTTCCTCGATCGCACGGACATCAGCAGTTCTGCTTGAAGGCAGTGTCTGGATGTGATACCAAGTACCAGCCCTGAATCCCTCGTTGTTAATTGTCTTTAACCTTCTGCGATAAAGCTTCGCGAGGCTTGCCCGGTGAACTGCCGCAAGGTCTTCCGCTGTCGTATGGGCCTGCTCCTGTGCGCTTGCATGGTAACGCTGTACTCGCCTGGGCAGACTGCCGGGTTACCTGGCTCGTCGGAAGACACTCCCCGGCAACCACAGGGCACGCAGGGCGCCCGGACGCAGCAGACGGTCATCCCAGGACCACAGCGCAGGCTTCCTCATCAGCGGGTTGTGACCACCAGCTCCATCGAAGGGTTGGTCACCTCGGATCTAGGCCGCGGGGTCATTGGGGCAGAGGTCACGCTTACCGATCCCAGCGGGCATGTACGGCATAGCATCACAGATGCCGATGGGGTGTTCCGCGTCAGTGAGCTGACTGGAGGCACGTACCAACTCAATCTCCACGCGAAAGGGTACGAAGTACTGAGCGGACAGCGGGTAGAGCTCGGGAGCGGACAGGTATTGAGTGTCGAGGTCCAGCTACGCGAGATCCAGGGCACCGTCGCGCAGGGACCCATGCAGCGTCCTCTAGCGGGTGCTGTGCCTCCGGGTGCGGGTCAGGCAGATGCAGAGGTGCAACAACCCTACCGCGAGTTACGACGTCGTCCGATCGAACCTTCCGACCAGAGCATAGCGACGGCACAGCCCGCCATAGGGGAGAATGACAACTTCAGCCTCGAGAGGAACCGCTGGGGCCTCTCCATGCCGAACTACAACCGGTATGCCGGCAATGGAGGCGAGTATCCCTTCGTATCAGGCCACTGGTGGGACCCTTTCAACCGGAACATCCTCAAGGGGGACTACCCAGTCTTCAAGAACAGGCAGGTATTCTTTGCGTTTACAGGCAGCGCAGTCACGGCAGTTGATGGTCGCAGGTTGCCTACCCCAAGCCTGGTGGCCGCACGCAATCCTGGAGAGTTCGACTTCTTCGGCAAGGGTGGCCAGTTCTTTCTTAGTCAGCTCTTTCGCTTCACGGGGGAGTTCTACCATGGTGACACCAGCTTCCGCCCCAAGGACTGGCGCATCGTCTTCACCCCTGCCTTTGACGTCAACTACCTGGCCACGCGAGAGCGGGGGATCGTCAACATCAACCCGCAGCGGGGTACCACTCGCTTCGACGACCACGTCGGGCTGCAGCAGGCATTCGTCGAATACAAGATCAAGGACCTGAGCCCCAACTATGACTTCGTCTCGGCGCGCGCGGGGATACAGCAATTCCAAAGCGATTTTCGTGGATTTATCTATAGCGAAGAACAGCCGGGATTGCGGATTTTCGGCAATCTGAAGTCGGACAAACTCGAATACAACCTCGCCTATTTCTATCATCTGGAAAAAGACACCAACAGTGGTCTCAACACATTCAACGATCGTCATCAGCAAGTGACGATCGCAAATTTGTACATTCAGGATTTCTTTTTCAAGGGATACACCACTCAATTCAGCTATCACTTCGATAAAGACGATCCATCGCTCTACTTCAACAACAACGGAATCATCACGCGCCCGGAGCCCATCGGCGTCATCAGGACTCACGGAATCCGATCGCATTACATCGGCTGGTCGAGCAACGGACACATCAAGCGCATTAACGTCTCACACGCGTTGTATCAGGTTCTCGGATACGACACGGATAATCAGGTTGCTTCTCGCCGCAACGTTACGCCTTGCGATAAAGGGTTCGGCCGCTGCGATCGCGTGGACATCAACGCACAAATGGCCGCGCTCGAACTTTCGTTGGATAAAGATTGGGTGAGATTTCGCGGATCGTTCTTCTACGCGTCGGGTGATAAAAATCCGCGAGATCGCATTGCGCGTGGATTCGACTCCATCGATGAATCGCAGAGCTTTGCCGGCGGTGATTTCAGTTTTTGGAACCGTGAGGGTATTCGCCTGACGAGCACGCTCATCGGCCTGAAGTCCGACAGTTCGCTTTTTCCCGATCTGCGCGCCAGCAAAAATGAAGGCCAGGCGAACTATGTAAATCCCGGCGCGTTCGTTTACAACGCCGGCGTCGATCTTGATCTCACGCCGAAGATGCGGTGGGTGTTCAACTTCAATTACCTGCAGTTCGTTCATACCGAGCCCCTGCAGTTGGTGCTCTTTCAGAACCACATCCCGCGTGGAATCGGGGCTGACTATGGCACCGGTATCATTTATCGCCCGCCGTTATCGGAAAATGTCGTCCTTGAAGCGGGCGTCACCGGCTTGACTCCGGCTGCGGGTCTGCGCCAGATCTATACCGGCCAGACGTTGGTCAGCGGATTTGCACTCCTGAAGTTCGTGTTCTAGTCACCGATTTTTGAGTTGCGGTGATGCCCTATAATCTCGCTGCTCTCAATCCACCCCGTTAGTCGAACTCAAGGGAGAAATGAAGAGGTCGCCTGACTTCCGCGTGCTCGCTCTGTTGGGCGTGGCACTGTATTTGATTGCCGGTTTGCATGTGCTCGCACAGACGAGCCCCGCCGGAAATCACGAGAAATCCTATGGCGCATCTGCGACCCAAGTTCAAACGGAAAACCAAAGAATTACGGACCACACACAGCGTCAGGGATATCCACTGCTCATTCGTCAAACGCAAGAGGAGGCCGACGCAAAGACGCGCGGGTGCATGAGTGCGGGCTGCCACACGCCGATTGATTCAGTCACGATGCACGCGCCGGGAACTCTGCGCGTCGGCTGTACCGACTGCCACGGCGGCGACGCCAGTGTAATGAACCATGCCGCGAGCGGCACGGCAGCCTATAGTGAAGCCAAAAACAACGCTCACGTTCAGGCCCGATTCAGCGAGGATGAACGCTCGTCCGCGAATTTTATACGTTCCAATTACGGTGCCCGATGGCAGAAGGAAACGGCCGAGTGGGTGAAGTTCGTTAATCCCGGCGACAATCGCGTGTCGGCTGAGACGTGTGGACGCACTGGATGTCACTCCGAGGAAGTTCATCAAGTGCGTACCAGCATGATGACGCACGGCGCCATGCTGTGGGAGGCCGCTCTTTACAACAACGGTGGCTATCCGATGAAGAATGCCCGATTTGGCGAGAGCTACTCGCGCGAAGGACTGCCACAGCGGCTGATCACCTGGCCTCCGCCGACTGAAGAAGAAAAGAAAAAGAAAGGAGTTCTGCCCTTCCTCGATCCGCTCCAAAGATGGGAAATCTCTCAGCCGGGCAATGTGCTGCGCGTTTTCGAGCGCGGTGGCCGCGAGAAGGGAGAAATAGGCAACCCAATTTCCGAAGGGGATCCCGGACACCCTGATGTAAAGCTCTCAACGCGCGGTTTCGGCACGGAACTTCGTACTGATCCTGTGTTTCTCGGGCTACAGAAGACGCGCCTGTTCGATCCATTGCTTTCGTTTCCCGGAACGAATGATCAGCCCGGCGACTACCGGCAGGGTGGATGCACCGCTTGCCACGTTATTTACGCCAATGACCGCGATCCTGCGCACGCGGGGAAGTATGCGAGCTATGGCAACGAGGGAAAATCGCAGCAATCCGATCCCACGATTTCGAAGAGCGAATCCGGACATCCGCTGAAGCACGTTTTCACGTTGTCGATCCCATCGAGCCAGTGCATGGTTTGCCACATGCACCCGGGGACGAACATGGTCACCACTTATTACGGCTACACATGGTGGGACAACGAGATCAACGGTGAGAAGATGTATCCGCAGGAGCAGCACAATCCTTCGCAACAGGAATTGCATACGGCTGAAGTGCGAAATCCCGAAGGCGCAACCGATCGCGGCAAGTGGAAGGACGTAAGTTTTCTCACACAAGTGGGCACGCCGGAGTTCAACAAACAACTGGACAAGACCCAGTTCGCCGATTTTCACAGCCACGGTTGGATCTTCCGCGCCGTTTACAAGCATGACCGTCATGGCAATCTACTCGATGCCGACAATCACACTGTGGATTGGAATGATCCGAACAAGTTCAAGAAATCCGTTCACCTCGCCGACATCCACCTGGAGAAAGGTATGCAGTGCGCGGACTGTCATTTCGAGCAGGACAGTCACGGAAACCGCAAACTCTACGGCGAGAGCCGCAACGCGATCGTGATTACGTGCGAGTCGTGCCACGGCGATATTCGATCCCGTGCGACGCTGGTCGCCGACGGCCCCGCGGCTCCCGACAAGGGCATTAATCTCGCGATCAAAACCACTCCGTTTAGAGAAAAGCAGTTTTATTGGAAAGGCGACAGACTCTTCCAGCGCTCCATCATGAATCATGACCAGGAGTGGGAGATTGTGCAGGTGCTCGACACCATCACTCCGGGCCGTCCGCACTACAACGAAAAATCACGACTGGCCAAAACGATTCAACAGGACGGGACGACATGGGGCGCAATCGCCGATCAGAACGATCTGAAGAAGCTCGCGCATTCATCTTCGAAGATGAGTTGCCAGAGTTGCCATACTTCGTGGACCACGAGCTGTTTCGGATGCCATCTGTCCATGACCGCAAATCAACGAATGCCGATGTTGCACAACGAAGGACTGATGACGCGGAACTGGACTGCATACGACTTCATGGTTCTGCGCGACGACGTTTATATGCTCGGCATGGATGGGACTGTCACCGGGAACCGCGTTTCTCCCGTGCGATCCGCATGCGCAGTCGTAGTGAGCTCGCAGAATGCGCAACGCGATTGGCTTTACTACCAGCAGCAGACTGTTTCCGCATCGGGTTTCAGTGGTCAAGCTTTCAGCCCGTACGTTCCTCACACGGTACGCGCAAGAGAAACCATGCAGTGTACGGACTGCCACGTGTCGCAAGAAAAAGACAACAACGCGTGGATGGCCCAGCTCTTCATTCAGGGCACGAACTTCCTGAACTTCATGGGCCGGTACATTTACGTCGCCACGGGAAAAGCCGGTTTCAATGCAATCACAGTTGCCGAGCACGAGGAGCCGCCTGCCATATACGGCAGCGATTTCCAGAAGGTCGCTTATCCCAAAAATTACGAAGAGCACTTGAAGCGCAAGCTGGAATTGGAGGATGTCGATGAGCATCCAGTTCGCGCCAAACTCGGCGGAGAAGAAGTGCTCGATGTCCAACTGCGAGGCGAGTACCTTTACGCCGCACTCGGCAAGGGCGGCTACCGCATTTACGACGTCGCGCAAATTGATAACAAGGACTTTTCGGAGAAGATCGTCACGGCTCCCGTGTCTCCACTCGGCCAGAAGTTCTATGTGAAGAGCAAGTATGCAACAGCTATTGCGACGCCGACCACATTGGGCGTTGACCCGCTTCGCTCGCAAAATCCGGAGAACGAAGAACAGAAGATTCACTTGATGTACGGCTTTCTGTATGGCACCGACAAGTATGAAGGCCTGATTGTCATCGGCAACGGTCTGAAGGAGAAGAAGAACTTTCCTGGCGTAGGCACGCTACTGGACGGCAATCCCTCCAACAACTTCATTCATCGCGCAGTCACGTTCAATCCTGAGAGCAAGTTGAACGGAGCTCGCCGCATCACCATTGCGGGAGTTTACGCTTATATTTTGTGCGATCGGGGGCTTGAGGTCGTCAGCCTTGATGATCCGCTGCATCCAAAGATCGCTGCCGAGATCGGCGCGCCGGTTCTTAACCAACCTACAGGTATTGCGGTGCAGTTTCGGTATGCGTTTGTGACCGACAAAGACGGGCTGAAAGTGCTGGATGTAACGCATCTCGACCAACCGAAGCTGATCGAATCCGCCAGACTCCCGCTGAAGGATGCACGGAATGTGTACGTCTCGCGGACATATGCTTATGTATCGGACGGCAAAGACGGCATTGCTATCGTCGATGTCGAGCGGCCGGAACAGCCGAAGTTGATGACGATGTATAACGCGAACGGAGAACTGAAAGACACGCGTGACCTGAAGCTCGGCATGGTCAGCTCCAGTCAGTTCGCATTCGTGGCAGACGGTGAGGCAGGATTCAAAGTCATTCAACTCTTCTCGTCGGCAGACAATCCCAAGTTCTACGGCTTCAGCCCGTCGCCCACGCCAAAACTGATTGCCCGGTACAAGACGAAGGGCGCTGCTCTGATCGTCTCGAAGGGCGTGGATCGCGATCGCGCAGTAGATGAGAGTGGAAATCAATTAGCTGTATTTGGACGCCGTGGTGCGCGGCCGTTCACGCTTGAAGAGATGCAGCACATGTACATGCGTAACGGCGAACTCTATACAGTTACCAATGAGCCGCCGCGCCCCGCCGTCAACGCGAATGCGCCGCTCAAGGCTGGCGAGGGCGCAAATCAGGATAAGGATTCCGCGGGCCATTAGCGACTCATCGCGACGGCTGTGCTATTCTTGCGCGCCAAACTCGCGCCTGAATGCTCCTTCCGTCTCTAGCCGATGCCCTGGCGATCGACATTGTTGTTCTCGTGATCTGCGTGGCTGGTCTGCTGCGGTTTGCGCGATTGTCGGTTAGCCATCCCGCGACCATTTGTCTCGCGTTTCACGCTGCAGTTGGGACCTTACGTGCATTGGCAATTTTGAACGGGGCTCCCCCGTTTTCTCTTTGTGGGGAACAGGATTCGCGGGTGTTACCGACTACGAGATTGTTCGAGCTCTCTTGTTGGCCGATGCTGCGCTGATCGGGATGAGTGCAGCCTGGATCCTGGCTGCACGTCGCGAACAGGCCATTTCTCTCGGGGCATATTCACGACTTGATCGCCTGCTGAACTTCAAAATCATCCGATTCGTTGCAGCGGTCACGATCCCGGTCGGCTGCCTCGCTGTCCTCCACTGGAGCAAGCTGCCGGGAATGGCCAACCATGATCTCAGTCTGGGAGACTGGTCGAATTCCACTTGGCCCATGGTTCTGCAGATGTGGGCTGGCGTCGGATTCATCGCTCTCATCTACTGCTATGGATTTCGGATCTTGGCTCACTCTGCCGCTCGGAGTGTATTTCATCGTTACGGCGTATCAGGGATTTCACCGCTTTCGAGTGCTAATCCCGCTCATTCTGTTGCTGCAGATCTATGTTGACCGCAGAGGAGAGCGCTGGCCGACCCTGAAGTCGGCGGTGCTGTTGATCTTCGCAGCCCTGATGTTCTTTCCATTAAAAGGAATAGCGCGCGAGCTGCAAGAAGGCGAAGATCTGACTTACGTCTCCAACACATTCAGGAGAGTGTTGGGCAAGCGGTTCACGGCGAGAATGATGACGAGTTAATCCTGGACCAGTTCGCTTCAGCCCTGACGCTCGCGGACGATTACGATGACTTTAAGCTGGTGGTTACCTGAGGGTACTTGCAGCCACTTCGTCGCTGTGATACCAAAAATGAAAAACGCTTATGGCTGCTGTCGAAATACTTGGCTTAGAGAAGACTTACACCCTCGGTTTCTGGCGCAAGCAGAAGAAAATTGGACTCAAGAGGCTCACGCTCGAGGTCCAGGAGCATGAAGTGTTCGGCTTCCTTGGTCCGAACGGGGCCGGGAAGACAACCACGCTCAAGCTCCTGATGGGTCTGATTTTTCCCACGGCATGGTCGGCGCGGATTCTCGGCAAGGATTGGCGCGATCCGGCTGCTCGCGCGCGCATTGGCTTTCTTCCTGAGCAGCCGTATTTTTACGACCAACTCACCCCGCGAGAATTGCTGGATTACTACGGCACTCTGTCGGGCGTGTCGGCCAATGACCGCCGCATTCGCATTCCTAAATTGCTGGAGAGAGTTGGGATTGCGGACAAAGCCAATGTCGAACTGCGAAAATTTTCGAAAGGCATGCTGCAGCGGGTCGGCATAGCCCAGGCCGTTCTGCACGAGCCTGAGATCGTCTTCCTGGATGAGCCTATGTCGGGACTCGATCCGCTCGGACGTCGCGAAATCCGCGAATTCATTCAGGATCTGAATCGGGAGGGGAAGACTATTTTTTTCTCTACGCACATCCTGTCGGATGCAGAGGCGCTTTGCAATCGAGTCGCGGTAATGAACCGCGGGGAACTGCGCGGCGTAGGAGTGGTGGCAGAACTCGTCTCGCAGAGCCGCAGCCGGATTGAAGTTGTGTGGCAGGGAGCGTCCGCAATCGCAGCCATCCAGGCAATGGGAGCAGAGATGCACTTCGCGGGCGACATGGTTCGGGCTACTTTGGATGAAGCTCGTCTTCAAGACGCTTTGGATATTCTCGAGCGTGGACATCTGCGCCTGGTGTCGGTGAACCCAGTGGGCGGATCACTCGAACAATACTTCCTCAACAAAGTCCAGGAGTCGGTCGAGGTTCATTCATGAACAGCCGTGTGAGAGCGATTGCCGCAAACACTTTTCGAGAAGCCGTGCGCGACCGCGTCCTATATAACCTCGTGTTCTTCGTTCTGCTGCTAGTTGCAACTGCGCCGCTACTCGGACAAATATCGATTGGCGTGCAGCGCGTATTGCTTATCAACTTGGGCCTCAGTGCGATCTCCGTGTTCGGGGTCGTGATCTCCATTTTTGTCGGAATCAGTCTGGTTGCGAAAGAAATCGAGAAGCGAACTTTGTATCCGGTGCTTGCACGTCCTGTATCGAGGTCGGAATTCATCGTTGGAAAGTATCTGGGATTGGCGGGGACCCTGGCGATCAACACAGTCGCCATGGCCGCCGGCTTGTACCTGGCGCTGCTCGTAATGACGGAGCACCTGGGCCGGAACGATGCGAACCTCCTGATTGGAATTTATTTCATCCTGCTTGAATTCTTCGTCATTATCGGACTGGCTTTGCTCTTTTCCAGCTTCTCAACACCGTTGCTTTCGGCCTTGTTCTCGCTCTGTGTGTTTGTCGCAGGAACGTTCGCCGGCGATCTTCGGGCGTTTGCCGCCATGGCACATGGTCCCGAGAGATGGCTGGCACTGGTAACTTCCTACCTTCTGCCGAACCTATCGTCGCTCAACGTGATCACCCGGGTAGCGCATGACCAGCTCATATCTGCCCAGCTCATCGGGTACAACAGCTTGTATGCCTTGCTGTACGTGATCGTGACGATTTGCGGAGCTATGTTGATCTTCACCCGCAGGAACCTGAAATGACCCGCGGCAGCACAGTCCGCATATCGGCAGCGCTGATATGCGCTATCACCGCGAGTTTTTTCGTACTGCATAAAATCGAGAGCATCTATCCATCGAATTCGATGGAAGATGTGCTGTTCATT
>CAZLIE010000053.1:0-24480 GCA_964559345.1 uncultured Terriglobales bacterium | reverse complement strand
GGACGACGTGATTGTCCACAAGCTGGGCGATAACGATTACCTGCTCGTAATCAATGCCGGCACTCGCGAAAAGGACGTCGGTTGGGTGCAAAGCAATGTTCGCGGATTTCGGTGTCACGCGAACGACGTAAGCGACTACTACACGCAGCTTGCTATTCAGGGACCCCGTGCCGCCGATGTGTTGAAGAAACTCACCGACACCGATCTCGCGCCCATTAAGAACTACTGGTTTACGTACGGCACCGTTTGCGGACTTCCGAACACCATGATTGCCCGCACCGGTTATACCGGAGAGGACGGATTCGAGATTTACGTTCCTTCTGACGAGGCGACCAGCGCGCGTGTATGGGACGAAGTACTCATGGCAGGGCAGGAGTTCGGCATCCTGCCGTGCGGACTCGGGGCTCGCAATACGCTCCGGCTGGAATCGAAGATGGCGCTGTACGGCCACGAGATCTCTGAAGAGATCAACGTCTGGGAGGCCGATCTCGGCCGGTATTGCAAGATGGACAAAGGCGAGTTCATCGGCCGTGAGGCGCTCGAGCAAGCGAAAGCAAAGGGGCTCTCGCGCATCTTGGTCGGACTAGAAATGATGGAACGCGGCATTGGACGCGACGATTACAAGATCTTCAGCGAGTCCGGCGAAGAGATTGGATACATCACGAGTGGATCGCCGGCGCCGTTCCTGAAGAAAAATATTGCCCTTGCTTACTTGCCGCCGCAATATTCGCAACTCGGAGCTGTCGTACTCGTTGAAATCCGCAATCAGAGAATAAAAGCGCAAGTGGTGCCCACGCCTTTCTACAAACGTCAGAAAAAACAGTAGAGGAAGAAGAGCATGGCTTTTCCCGCAGATTACCGGTACACCCGGGAGCACGAATGGATCAAGGTGGACGGCAATCAAGCCACAATCGGCATCACGGATTATGCCCAGAATTCGCTCGGCGACATCGTCTTTGTCGAATTGCCCAAGATCGGCGATCAGATCTCGGCAGGGAAGACCTTTGGCAGCGTTGAGTCGGTAAAAGCAGTTTCTGAACTCTATGCACCTGCATCGGGGAAAGTGGTAGCCGTAAACGAAACCTTGGCGGACGCGCCGGAGAAGATTAACTCCGACGCTCACGGCTCCTGGATGATGCGGATCGCCCTTTCTGATCCCGGCGAAGTGGCCAAACTGCTCTCAGCCGAGGACTACGAAAAGTATGTGAAGGAAGAGGGCGGGCACTAGGAATGCTATTTGTGGCGCAGCCTTTTCCGGCTGCGAATGGTCGAAGCATCAGAACGCGGGCAATCCGGTGGACCGCACCGCTGAACCTCACGCGCACCGCATATCATCAAAGAAAACCAAGATGAGATATCTCCCAAAATCTCCTGCCGACCGCGAGCAGATGCTCGCGGAAATCGGCGTTAGTTCAGTTGACGAATTCTTCACGGCCATTCCCGGTGAATACCGACTCGGCCGTGACCTCAAGGTTCCGCGGCAAATGGCGGAGAGCGAGATCATCGATTACTTCCGGCAGAAGAGCGATGAAAACGCCGCCGGATACGCGGTCTTCCTGGGCGCCGGTGCATATCATCACTATCGGCCTGTGGTGATCGACGCCCTCGTGCAGCGCGGCGAATTCCTGACGTCATACACGCCTTACCAAGCCGAGATTTCTCAAGGCACCCTGCAGGCTATCTTCGAGTTCCAGACGATGATCTGTGAACTCACGGGCATGGACATCGCCAATGCTTCCATGTACGACGGCAGTACCGGAGCTGCTGAGGCCATCCTGATGGCCATGCGCGTTACCGGACGCGAACACTCGGTGATCGCAAACACTGTTCACCCGGAATACCGGGAAGTTATTCACACCTATCTTCATCATCGCGGGATGCCAATGTCGTTCGTCGGTTATGACGAGCAGAGTGGCGAAGTCAATTTTGCCGAGCTAGAGCGGGCAATAACCGAAGAGACGGCCTGCGTTCTTATCCAGAGCCCAAACTTCTTCGGATCGATCGAAGATGTCTCGCGAATCGCAAAGATTGTTCATCGCAAAGGCGCGTTGCTGGTCGTCTCCATTGCTGAAGCGTTGTCGCTTGGAATCGTAAAACCGCCCTCGGAAGCCGACATTGTTTCGCTCGAAGGTCAGTCGTTTGGAGTGCCTCTTGGATTCGGCGGGCCGTACGATGGAGTGCTCGCCGCTAAAGAGAAGTATGTGCGACAGATGCCCGGCCGCCTGGTTGGAGAAACCAGAGACAAGAACGGCAAACGCGGATACGTGCTGACACTTTCCACACGCGAACAGCACATTCGGCGAGAGAAGGCGACCTCGAACATCTGCACGAACCAAGCGCTGGTCGCGTTGATGTCTACGATCTACATGAACGTGTATGGACGCGAAGGTCTGAAGGAATTGGCGACCCAGAATTTAGCCAAAGCGCATTACGCCGCCAGTCAGTTCACAAAGCATGCAAAAGTGATCTTCCCAAAGGCAAAGCGCTTCAACGAGTTTGTCGTGCAGACCAAGGAAGACCCTCATGCCATGAACGACCGGTTGCTCGAAAAGAAAATCATAGGTGGACTCTCGTTGAAGAAGTTTTATCCCGAACTGGGGCATGCGGCGCTGTGGTGCTGCACTGAGATGAACACCCGTGAGCAAATCGACGCGGTGGTGAAGGCGGTGCAGGCTTGATCCGCAAAGTATCGCAACACGTAAACCAAAATGAAGGACTGATCTTCGAAAAGTCCTCATCGGGAAAGAAGGCGTACAAACTCCCGCCGCTCGATGTGCCGGAAGTAAATCCGGCGAAACTGCTTGGCGAGCAAGTTCGGGAAGATCTCGGCCTCATGCCCGAGGTAAGTGAAATAGAGATCATCCGGCATTTCACCCGGCTGTCTACGTGGAACTACGCCATCGATCTGGGAATGTATCCGCTAGGCTCCTGCACCATGAAGTACAACGCGAGAGTGAACGAGACCGTCGCTAGGCTTGAAGGTTTGGCCAACGCCCACCCTTACCAACCCGAAAAGATCTCGCAGGGCGCACTTGCGATCATCAAGACGCTTTCAGAATGCCTGTGCGAAATCACAGGCATGGACGCAATCACGCTGCAGCCTGCCGCCGGGGCCCATGGTGAGTTCACCGGAATCCTGCTGATTCGCGCGTATCACGAGGCGAAAGGTAATCCGCGCAAGAAAATCATCATTCCCGACTCTGCGCACGGCACCAATCCTGCCACCGCTGCGATCTGCGGCTACGAGATCATCAATCTCAAGTCGAACTCCGACGGGATGGTGGACGCATCGTTGCTGGCGTCGCTGGTTGACGAGAGCGTTGCTGGCATGATGCTCACCAATCCCAGCACCATCGGCGTATTCGAAAAAGACATCCATCGCATTGCCGATCTGCTCCACGACAAAGGTGCACTGCTGTACATGGACGGCGCCAACATGAACGCGCTAGTGGGTAAAACGCGCCCGGGCGATTTCGGTGTGGATGTAATGCACTTGAATCTGCACAAGACGTTTTCGACGCCTCACGGCGGAGGCGGTCCGGGCTCCGGGCCCGTAGCCTGCAAGAAGGCTCTGGAGCCTTTCCTTCCAACTCCTGTTCTAACCGAGCGAATGGATGGCAAACTTGGCTTCGAATACAACCGTCCTCAATCGATTGGGCGGGTACGTAGCTTCTACGGCAATTTCGGAATGTTTGTGCGCGCGCTGGCGTACATCTTCGCGAACGGTCCCGATGGGCTGCGACAGACTACGGAAGACGCGGTGCTGAACGCGAACTACATTCGCAAGAAGCTCGAGGGAACTTACGAACTGCCGTATAAGACGGAATCGATGCACGAAGTCGTCTTCAGCGATCGCCTGCAAACGCAAAACGGCGTGAAGACCGGAGACATCGCCAAACGGCTCATCGACTATGGGTTCCATCCTTACACCACCTCGTTTCCGCTCATCGTGCCTGGGGCGTTGATGATCGAGCCAACTGAGAGCGAGTCAAAAGAAGAGCTCGATCTGTTCATCGACGCGATGAGATCGATTGCTCAGGAAGTGCAGGACGATCCGCAACTCGTGATCAGCGCGCCGCACAATACACGCGTCGCTCGCATGGACGAGACGACTGCGGCCCGTAAACCGATATTGCGCTGGAAGCCCGAGCAGAGTGCTGACACTCCGAAGACTAAACTAGAAAAGGCTGAACTTGTCGAGACGCGCTAGGTACGGCTGGATCGCATTCAGAGTCAGTTCCGCCATGGTGCCAACGGCCCCCAGTGACAGGGAGTAATGTCGGTCTTCGAAGATCAAAAAGCGGAACTCGAAAAATATGAGTTCATGATGGGAGTGGCCCGGGGACGGCTCGCCGTCACCATGGACATGCTCACCGATGCGCTGATCCTCGTCGGCCAGCACGGCGTTTACTGCACGAGCAATCGCAATCCGAGTAAACCTGCTCTCGATCTTCAGAGCGTCTTGTCATCCATCAACGGCGCAAAGGAGTTGATCAGCTCGGTAATGGAAGAGCTGCGTAAACAGCGCGAAGCCGAGTCAAAGTAGGCAATGAGCTCGCTGGTGCTGATTTGATATTCTGGAAAATATGCGCGACAGGATCACGCCTGAACTCATTAAGAGAGAAGTAGAACGTTTCTGGCACACATTTCAAGCCAAAGATGCAGAGGCGCTGCACCAGTTTTATGCGCCCGAAGCAACGGTCTTTGGGTCAAGCAGTGCGAGGCCGGAACCAGGAAGACTGGCATCAGCTCGGCGTCAGCGCGAATACTTTCACCCCAAGGCCGTCGTGAAGGTTAACCTCGGGAACATAGACGTGTTGCTCCTGGGAGATCATTCCGGTGTGTGCGGCTATAGCTTGGATTTCGATGCAAGCCACGTCGCTATCGCAGCCGACTCCGAAGCAGAAGAGCACATCCGCCAAGGCCGCGTGAGTCAGGTGTTTTCCTACGACAGCGACGACCGTCTGCGAATCGTGCACGAACACATCTCAGTGCCCTACAAGCTGTCCTGATCAGAGGCAGCGACGGCGTCTCTCCTGGCTCCGCTGGTGTAAGCTACCTACATCTGCCGATTGCGCGCCCGTAGCTCAGCTGGATAGAGCGAATGCCTCCGGAGCATTAGGTCGGGAGTTCGAATCTCTCCGGGCGCGCCATGTTCCAAGGCTGCAATCGACAAAGAACTTCCTCTTCGCACCCCGACTCGTTCCTGCTGGCGTCGTCGCTAAAATCTCTGGTAAGCGTCCCAGAGCCACATGCCGGCCATCACGACCAGCAGCATGACTGACGCGGCTCCGCAGACGCGCACAAACGGTTGGAGCTTCGCCATCTTTTTCAATAACTCTTGCTGTTCTTCTTGCAGTTGGGTCTCGCCTGCGCCCAGAAAAAGCTGGTCGTCTTCGTGCATGGTGAGAGTGCTGCGATAGATGAGCAGAACTATCAGCACCAGAGTGATCAAGCTCCAGACGATGAGCAGCATGATCATTGTCGATAATCCAGACATATTCACCTCAAATGGTTCGAAGCTGCCCCACGAACTGTTGTCCGACGCTTTTCGGATAGCCGGGTCAAACGACTGCTGAGGGCCGTTTCGCCGGGAATTATATCTCCGTTTCCAGATAGGCCCAGCGGATTCTCGCGACTTTCGTGAGTTGCCGGACGGGGCAGTCCGCCTCCAGTACTGACGTCCTGCGCGGGGAAAAGTTTGGGTCTCTAAGGTTCCGCAGTGTGCCTGCGAGGGGGAGGTTAATAGGATCAGTCGATAATCAACACGATCTTTCCGAAGTTGGCGTTGCTTTCCATGCGTTCATGGGCCAATCGAATGTCGGTTATGTGGAATGTGCTGTCGATCACCGACTGCAGAATTCCTTTTTGGATCAGGGGCAGCACTTCGCTCGCAAAGCTTCTGGTAATGGAGATCTTTTCCTCGAGAGGACGCCCCCTCAGCATGGTCCCGATCGTGCTCGCTCGTTTGCTCATTGACAGCCCGAAATCGACTTCGGATTTGGCACCGCCCATTGCGCCAATCAGCATGATTCGTCCACGCGACGCGAGCGCGTGAAGGCTGGCATTGATGTAGGGTCCGCCCACCAGGTCTATGACGACATCGAACGGCCCCGAATCTGCCCAACTCTTGCCGTCGTCCGGGCCAGGAGAATGTGAGACGAAAAATCCGCCCGCCAATCCAAAAGCTTTTGCGCGCTCAAGTTTGTCCCTGCTGCGCGAGGTGCCGAATGCAGTCGCATTCAGTGCGCGAGCAAGTTGCGCTGCAGCGAGTCCGACTCCGCTGGCCACTGCATGAATTAACACGCGTTCTCCAGGGCGTAGTGCAGCCTGCTTCCACAGCGAATCGTATGCGGTGATGAATGCTTCCGGGATCGCGGCCGCCTGTTCGTAGCTCAAATTGGACGGGATCTCGGCTAATGTTCGCTCGTGAGCGACCAAATATTGGGCCTGAGCGCCGCCGGCAATCAGTCCCATCACCCCATCACCAGGCTTCCATAACTGAACCGCCGAGCCTATTTCGGCCACTTCGCCCGCAAATTCTAGACCGGGAATATCTGCCGGTACACCCGGAGGAGCGGGATAGAGGCCGCGTCGTTGCAGCAAATCCGCGCGATTCAGAGCGGATGCGCGCACCCGCACCAGTACTTCGCTGGCCTGCGCCGAAGGCCGTTGCACCTGCCTGATCTCAAGCACTTCCGGGCCGCCAGGTCGCGCAATCACAACAGCACTCATCTGCGATGGCTTCATTTGTTGCTTTCCTTCAGTCAACGCATTCTGGCAAATGAGCCAACATCCGAATGACACAATTTGTCATTCTTCACGTGCGCACCTTAGTCAGTAACTTCGTTTGGCTTGAATTGAGATCACTATAAACATATGATTCGACGCAAGCTGCTCCGAAATGCGCGCACCACCGACCGTAGTTGTTTGGAATTGGCATTTCAGATGCATTTCGTCAGGTGTGAAGGTTCCGAATCAGAGGACCTCGATGCGTAAACAAAACGGATTCTCACTCATCGAGTTGTTGATGGTCGTGGCGATCATCTTGATCATCGCCGCGATCGCCATCCCGAATTTCTTGCGCGCAAGAATGGCTGCCAATGAGGCCTCTGCAGTGCAATCCATGCGCACGATTTTCACCGCTGAGATGGCGTACACCGCTTCCGGATGGAGCGCCGCAGGCGGAAGCATTGGTTTTTCTGCTCAACTCCCGGATCTTGGCGGCTCGGGCGCTGCCTGCAACCCTCCGACTACAACCAGCGCGTGCCAACTGGACGATGTAATAGCAAATGCTACCAGCGCAAGCGCAGCAAAGAGCGGTTATTACTTCACGTATACACCGGTTACCAGCGGCAGCAATAACGTTGGATTTAGTCTGAATGGCGATCCCGCAGCCCGCGGCAAGACGGGTGAGCGCAGCTTCTTCACGGATCAGACCGGAATCATTCGGGCGAATCCTGCGGCCTCCGCTACTAGCACAGACACGCCAATCTAGGCGCTCACTGCCGGATTTCCCGACCACTTAAGTTAAGGCGCATTAACGGCGGAATCGATGCACCCGGGGGCGCGCATTACGAGCCTTGACCGGCCCGAGGACCATCGTCGATTCGGCAGCAATGCGCCAATTGTCGTCCGCATCCGGATTTATGTAGCCCGATCCCCCATATTTTGGGTCTTCACTTGACCACATTATGTCCCAAAACTTGCCATCCGGAGGCGCGAGAAGCGGCTCAGGCGCCTGCGCAAGGTGCAGATCCGGTCCGAAATTGACGATTACCAGCCGATCAAGGTTCGCATCGACGAAGTAGCGCAGCACAAACGCCCGCGAACCGAGCACCGCACCGTCCACTTTGCCGTATGACTGCATCCTGAACGCGGGATCTGAACGCCGAATACGCAGCAAATCTCGATGTAAATCAACCGTTTGCGTGTTCTGTTTGCGCTCATTCCAGTCCAAAATGCATCGTTCCAGCGTCCCCCGAGCGGCCGGATTTGCCACTTTTTTCCTCATTTCTGGGGTTTTTAGCGCCGGAAACTGCGTCAGAAACTCAGTTCTGCCGGCATAAACCAGCCGCGAGAGCTCCGGATTGTGGTCGGCAAAGTATAAAAACGGCCTTGTGGAGGCGAATTCCTGGCCTTGGAAGAGCATTGGTGTGCCCGGAGCGAGCAGCATGAAGGCTGTCATCGCCCGATATCGAGGCGCGCTGGTGAGTTGGTGCAGCCGTTTTCCGTACGCGGAGTTGGCGACTTGGTCATGATTTTCGATGAAAGTGACGAAGCTGGTCGGCTCCATGCCCAAGGTAGGTTTACCGCGACGCTTCTTTTGCCAGCTATAACGCTGCCCTTGATACAGGTATCCGTACTTCACAGCGGATATAAACTCCTGCGGCGAGCCGAAATAGTCGGTGTAATAAGCCGTCCGACGGCCTGTTAATGCGGTCACAGCGGTGTGGTGAAAGTCGTCATTCCACAGGGCGTCCATTCCATATCCGCTGCGTTCCTGAGGCTGGGCGAGCCTGGACTCCTGCGCTTCGTTCTCGGCAATAAGAATAATCTCGCGATTTCCGGCTGCTGCGCGGGCGCGTGTGGAGGCAGATGAGAGCACATGCTCGCGCGAAGTGTCATAAATTGACTGGGTAGCGTCAAATCGAAGGCCGTCGAGATGGTATTCGCGGATCCAGAATTCCACGTTTGAGAGAAAGAATTCGCGCACCGGCTCGCTCTCTTCGCCGTCGAAATTGATCGCGTCGCCCCACTCAGTTGTGTAAGACGCGTTTAGATAATGGTCCGAAAACTTTGTCAGATAATTGCCGTCCGGGCCGAGATGGTTGTAAACCACGTCGAGAATCACGCCCAAGCCGAGGCCATGAGCGTCGTCCACGAACGAACGAAAATCGTCTGGAGCCCCGTATGGCGCGTAGGGCGCGAACAGACTTACGCCGTCGTATCCCCATCCAAATTGGCCCGGGAATGATGCCACCGGCATCAATTCGAGGACGGTGATCCCGACATCCTGGAGCAGAGGCAGCTTTTCTCGGGCGGCGGCGAATGTCCCCTCTGGCGTGAATGTGCCGATATGCATCTCGTAAAGGACTTGTCCGCGGATTCGCAGCCCCTTCCATGCCCGATCGGTCCATGGGAAGCTGCGATGATCGACCACCTGCGAGGCGCCATGCGGCCCATCAGGCTGGGAATGCGATGCGGGATCGGGAAATGACTCGCCTCCATCCGGGCGAAGCTTGTAGAGTGCGCCCGAGCTTATGCCGGGCAACAGCCCGGAAAAATAGCCATTTCCTTCCGCCTCGAGCGGCAGAACCTGGCTAATTTCCGTCGCTGCTTCATTGAAGAGCACGACATCGACGCTGCGCCGCTGGGGTGCCCACACCCGAAAATGTGTGCCGTTGGATTGAATTTCGGGTCCGACCGCAATGCTGCGCGAAAAGATTGGGAATTCTTGAGTGATTGCATTCATCGCAGCGTGGAGTCGAATGGCGACATTGCAAATTGAGATGCGAAAACCAGAGAAGTCGCTGACGCAAGACGGCTCCCATCACGGCTGAAAAACCGCGACTTCTTTCGACAACCGAGCCGCGGCACCGCTCCGGAGGCCCATGTCAGCTACTCACAATTTGAGGCATTGAGCTTCTCGTTGTAAGCTTCTGGGCGCTCGCTGTGTGCCAACCACAAAACCAGGCACCCCTCTTCTATGGCATTAGGCGTAAACCGTCTGCGCGCATTGTTCGTGAAGACTGCTTTCATCGGAGCGCTTGCGTCGGCGCTGCTGGTGCTAGCAGTGGCTCACACCCGCGCGCTGCAATGGCTGGAGGCGGGGACGTATGACGCGCGTGTGCGCTGGTCGGCTGACCCGAATCGCGCCGACAAGAGCATCGTCATCATTGACGTGGACGATGCCAGCTTCAACGGCTTGAAGGACAAGCTTGGCCGCTGGCCATGGAGCCGGCGAGTCTGGAGCGCGTTTGTGTATCATCTCGCGCAAGGAAAGCCGCGCGTTATTGCCTTCGATAGCATTTTTGGCGGACAAGAGAGTGAAGCGACCGATCAGGACTTTGCCGGTCGCATTCGGCAAGCTGGAAATGTAGTACTCGCATATAGCCTCAGCGACGCAGTGGAGATAGGTTTTGAGGGCGAAGATCTCAACTTTAGCAAACTAAAACTGCTCGAACGGGATTCCTATCCCGGAACGCCGAGGAGCATTGGCGAGCGCTTTGACGCCAAGAAGACCGCCTACAACGTTCCACTCGACATGCTGGCCGATGCCGCAGCAGGTCTCGGCTGCGTCACCAGCATTCCTGACCTTGACGGCGTAAATCGCCGAATCGCTCTGCAGTACTTAATTCAAGGCAAAGTTTTGCGTGCACTATCGCTGCGAACCACGGATTTGCTCAACGGGAAGAATGGCATTTTCGAATGGGCCAGCCGCAATGCAGTGCGCGCAAAGGACTCGTTGCCTGTGGATTCGGCCGGCAGAATGGTCATCCTATGGCATGGCGGATCGGCAACTTACGAGCGTATACCGGCATGGAAACTGGTGGCATCGATCTATCCGCAGCAATTTCCGGAAGATCGCGTGTATTATCCGCCGCAATATTTTCGCGACAAGATTGTGCTGATTGGCGCCAGCGCTGCCGGAAGCCTTGAGGCGCGTGCAACTCCGTTTTCTGAAGTAACGCCGGGATTCATCACCCATGCCGCGGCCATAGATAATTTGCTGCACAACGAGGCGGTGCATAGCGTTCCGGCGTGGTTCACCGCCATCACAATTGCGGGTTTTGCGCTGTTGGGAACATCGCTGGTCGCGGCCATGAGCGCCGGCTGGATGAACGTCGTCTGCGTTCTGCTGTCTGCGTCGGCATATTGGATCGCGGCCTATGTGGCGCTTGCGCGTTTCCATTTATGGCTTTCCGTAATTTCCCCTCTCGCAGCGCTGGGACTTTCCTACGGATCGGCGTCGTTAATTCGCTTTGCGACCACTGGACGCGAGCTGCGGCGCACTCGAAATACTCTCGATCGCTACGTTTCACCGGCCCTGGTGAACTACGTTCTGGAAAATATCGACAACATCAAGCTCGACGGAGAGCGCAAAGAGCTGACGATTTTCTTTTCCGACGTGCGCAATTTCACCACCTTAACCGAGGGTTCCGAGCCGATGGAGTTGATCCATCTCCTCGATGAATACTTGCACGCCATGACGGAAGTGATCTTCAAGTATGACGGAATCGTGGACAAGTTTATCGGCGACGGCATTCTGGCCTACTGGGGCGCATTCACTCCGGGCAGAAATCATGCTCTGCTGGCGGCGCAAGCGTCGCTCGAAATGCTCTTGAAATTGGAAGAGCTCAACCAGAAATGGGCACGCGAGGGACGCAAGACACTGCGAATCGGGATTGGAATCAATACCGGCGACGTTGTCTTCGGCAACGTCGGTCGTGGACGCAAGATGGAATTCACCGTCATCGGCGATCCCGTGAACCTGGCTTCGCGGCTCGAAGGACTGAACAAAGACTTTGGAACATCGATCATCATCAGCGAATTCACGTACAGCAAACTCGGCGAGAGTGCGCGTGTGCGCCCTCTCGGCAACGTAAAAGTGAAAGGCAAGACAATCGAGACGGCCGTCTTCGAGTTGCAGGGCTTCGGCACTGGCCCGGAGACAACGGATTCGTTGACGGTCGATGCAGTAACCGTAGAACAGAATCACTGATCTTCTTTGGAGAGAGACTATGGGCAGACGCTTTTCAGGCTTCACAGCAATTCTGTCCGTGCTTCTGCTGGCGCTCGCACTCCCCGGATGGAACCAGCAAAGCAGCGGTCAACAGCAAAAACCGGACCAGTCACAACCGAGCAACGATAAGAACCAAGCGTCAAAGCAAAATCCGCCGGCGCAGACTCAGGGGAATAACGCTCCGGCACCCCTGTTTGAGGGCAAATCAACTCTCAAATCCTCACGGCAAGGCAAGGAGACCGCGACAGCTGGATTCAACGGAGTGGGTCCGGACGGCTCGTTGCAGACCGCGGTGTTGAACGCAAATCCAACGCCCGCGGACGCTCAACACGTTGCCGCCATGGCTTCCACGGTCACAGATCCGGCAGAAGTGGCGGCGTTTGCGAAAGACGGAAAACTTAATGCGCCGAAAGGAAGCCAATAGGAGGTACATATGCGACGAATCATCGTAACTTTCATGGCGACATTTCTCTGCCTTAGCTCTGCCGAAGCGCAGTTTGGCAAAATCGTGAGCCGCGTGAAACGGGCTACAGAGACTTACACTCCTTGGTCGCCCACGCAAGAGGATGCCATCGGACAAGCCGCGGCAGCCAAAATGTTCCACGCACTCGGCCCTTATGACAATCCGTCCATGACCAGGTATGTGAATCTAGTCGGCAATACGGTCGCGCAATCCGGCGCAAGAACAGACATCCAGTATCACTTCGCGATCCTGAACAGCGACATTGTGAATGCGTTCGCCATGCCTGGCGGATATATTTTCATCACGCGCGGGGCTCTCGCGAACTTGCAAAACGAAGCGGAACTGGCAGGAGTGCTGGCACACGAGGTCGCGCACGTCGACAGCCGACACCTGGAAAAAGAAGTTCGAGCAAAGAAGACGACCTCCTGGGCGGTTGAGGAGGGCACAGCAAAGATTCCCGGGGGCTCAGAATTGAATGCTTTAACCAACGACCTGATCACACGCGCCTTCACGACTCGGTACAGTCAAGACAAAGAGAGTGAAGCCGATCGCAAAGGCGTGGAATTTGCCGCGCGTGCAGGCTACGATCCTTCGGGCCTGGTAAGTTTTCTGCAACGACTGCAGGTCGCTTCTGCGGCGCCGTCGAACCAGAGAGCCCTGGGTCTGTTGAACGGCAAGACCCATCCACCTCTCGATCAGCGGCTGGCAGCGCTGCAACCCGTGGCCGCCGCGCAGAAGCAAGGCGGACAAACGTTAGGCGATCGATACGCAAAGAACGTGGACTTTACCAAACCGGTAGTTGCAAGCGGAACAGTCGTAGCCGGGGGCGCGTCAGGACAATGCACTCTGCCTTTGGCGAAGGACAAAATCGTGGCCGAACGAGCCGCTCTGTCCAGCACGGCGGCAAGTTCCGCGCCTGATTCGAGCAGCAATCCATGCGGTTTGGAAGAAGCCAAGGCAAAGATCCTTGAGGCCAGACAAGTATTGCAGGAGCTGGATCGCGGATCCACTCCCGCTACCGAAGCCAAGGCAGCGCCGGCGAAAACTGCGCCAGCAGCGCGCAAAGCACGCTGAACCACATTCAAGCTAAAACAAAACGGCCTCGCTTCGCGAGGCCGTTTCTACATTGCGAAAAATATTAAACGCTGAACGAAGAGCCGCATCCGCAGGTGCTCTTCACGTTTGGGTTATCGAACTTGAAGCCTGCAGCTTCGAGGGTCTCGATGTAGTCGACGACGCATCCCTGCAGGTACATGAGAGAAGTGGCATCGACGAACACCTTGAGCTCGTCGAATTTCAGGACTTTGTCCATCATTCCGGGGGCATTTTCAAAGTTCATCGAGTAGCTGAAGCCGGAGCAGCCTCCGCCAACCACTCCGAGACGCAGGCCAGCCGGCATCGGGTCCTGTTGCGCCATAATCTCCTTTACCTTCGCAACCGCCGTAGGCGTGAGTGTAACCGGGGGCGCCTTGGGTGTGGTCTCGATATTCGGTGTTGTTTCGATGGTCGCCATTCTAGTCTCCTCTGTCGAAGCCTCAGTATAACAGCCGCATTTCGGCCTTTTAAAGCTCAATAATTAGATGATTGAGGCACATGTTGGATGCAAAGAGCCGGGCAGCGTTCAGAACTTGTCGTCATTGATCTCGATCCAGTAGCCATCGGGGTCTTGGAAATAGACCTGATGTACGCCGTCGGGCCGAACCGAAGCTGTCTTGCCGTCGCCGCGAATGCTCTTTCGGTACTGGATGCCCATCTGATCCAAATGTCCGGCGAAATCGGACACGGATGCTACGCGAAACGCAAGGTGGACATTGATGTCTTTTGGCGCGGCGGATGCCGCTCCCGAGATGACATGAAGTTGGTCATGAGCGCCGATGCGATACCAGACGTGCCGGCCATCGTGGAACGGCTCGGGAATGCGCTCGAGCTCGACAACTTTGTCATAGAAATCCGCGCTCTTTTGCAAGTCGCGAACATACACGGCGGTATGATCGAATTCGGGTCGCTTATTAACAGACGCAGATTGCGCGTTGAGGAGCGATGTCAGCAAACTGGCAAGTAGTAGCAGCGGGAGCAGTTTTTTCATCCGCGGCATCTTACAAGATCCGAGCTGAGCCGCCCAGCCATCCAGGCCAGAAATATCAAACGGCCAAATCTTGCCGGCAGGCCAAGAGTTATCATTCCGGTTAAGAAATTGCCACTCCTAAGCGAACAGAGGGATCTGCCGGTTGTGATCCCCATCAAGGCTGCCACCGGGCATATCGGAATCACAAAGTCAAAACTCAAAACTCCGAATTCACCATCATCCCACTGACCTCATATGCCATCCTTCTAGGGTGTCAGATACACGACTACAGCCAGCGCCTAACCCGGTGTTGGTAGTCCGTATAAGTCTCGCCGAATGTCGCCTGAAGGTAGTGCTCTTCCGGCACGATGATCAGGTAATGTAGAACAAGAAAGGTTGGCACCGGTAAGATCAGCGCCCATCCCATTCCAGACGTAAGCATTACGCCGATCTGGATGAGCATCAGAGCCACATACATCGGATTGCGCGAGTAGCGGAATGGGCCGTCACTCACGACAGTGGTCACCTTGCCTCGTGGATCAGGGGGACGTGTGATGGCGGCGAAATGTCGCGATCGCCGAGACAGCTAATAGAAGAGCACTCGCCAGTAGAACCCAGCCCAGCGAACGGGTCCATGCGGGCCAAACAGTGTGCCAAAACAACGCAGATCGCTGACCGCAATGAGTTGCGCTTCGAACGGATCGAAATCGATGGAAAATCTGGCTTCAGGTTCTGGCGTATTGAGTAGGTCTCAGTCAACGTACCGCTTCAATGGAAGCCGCCAATGTGCGACAGTCTGCGATGCGGGAATTATTGACTGACCGCTGATCGTAGTACACCTCTGGAAGGCGCTTCTGCGCTGGCCATTCCGTGCCTCGGAAGCGCTGGGCGAATCCCATAGCCGCAGCCTCGGCGGCAGGGAAAGCAATCAAACTTCGCCACAAATGTGTTTGGGAATCAAGGGAGAAGAATCTGTGGCTCACGTCTGTGCCGATCACAAAAACGAGTGCGGGGGCGCGCCAAACTTGAGAAATAAAGAAATAAAACAGCAGGCAAAATTAAAAGGGTTGCGACATTGGTTATGGTCTAGCCGCCAACTCTTGCGAGAGAGTCAACGACGTGGACGCATGTACCGTCACAACCCCTGATGTAATCACTGCTTTCGCAGTTCCAAACCCCGGCTGCGCCTCGCAGCGCCCGCCGGATTTTTCGGGTCTGGTTACCCTGTGGATCGCTCCACCTGGTAGATCACCCAGCCTACTTCGGTGCAACAACTTGACAGCTGCTGAACCTTTCGACCGTCGACGCAAATCAATCTAAAGACCATGAACATCCGTGTCAATGCCGACGAATAGTGCACACCCAATTAAATACGATCTGGAGAGTGGGGTCGCATCGGACTGAGGATCGATGAGTTATTGCGAGTCTTTGAATTGTGTACACCTTTTGAACAACTTTTCCACAAAACTGATGAACAAAGGACTCGTGGTGTATGCAAGGATTCACTTGACCAGAGAGCCGAGTTCCAGCATCGTGTCTCTAGTTGAGGAGGAGAATGTCAGTTTTTGTTGCACATGTCGACGGGGGCTCACATGGCAATCCAGGACCTTCAGGCATCGGCATCGTGATACGCGACTCCGAAGGCGAGAAGATCAAGATCGCGAAATGGATTGGCCATCAAGACAATAATGTCGCCGAGTATGTCGCCCTCCTCGAGGCCTTGCAGCATGCGCTTCGACTTAAAGCTAAGGTGCTACGGGTCTTCTCTGATTCTCAGGTTGTAGTACGGCAGATGAACGGCGAGTACGTGTGCCGCAGCCCTCGCCTCTACTCTCTTCACTGGACCTGCCGCAAGCTGGCCAACTCCCTCGAGTTCTCCATCCTTCATATCGATCGTGAGTACAACCACGAGGCCAATCAACTCGCGCACCATGCGGTGCGATCCCGGCGGCATGCCTGCTTGCCAGCTCTTCTGTAAGCTGTTAGCTCGCAAACTTGCTCCAAGCCAACGCTGTTAATCTGACGTTCTTTCTGATCGCTTTCTTCAGGCGGTTGTTGCGAGAGTGTGGAGCAGATTAAACGTCAAGCTCCGTCTTCGCCTAGTTGGCCAACAAAACCGGCATCAGGCCATTGTCTTGGTTCAGCCTGAACTGGAGAAGCGACGTTCTTCGTTAGTGTAAAGATTCCGCCCTGGCGGGCGGGATTTCAGGCCCAGAGAATGCCATTCGCACACTCATTGCTATGTATGCACACGCAGGACTTCCCAGCCGCGGCGCAATTGCAGACGTGTTCTCCACGCATCCGAGTCTGAGACAGATGATCGAGCGAATCAAAAGAGCCAGCAATATGCCAAGTCGTTTGGAGGAACTGGCGGATGCGTAAACGTGAGTTGGACTCGCTGATCAGTTTGCAGAGCTGGGTCTGGAACCCTGAATAGAAAAGATTGAGACAGTGCTTGCCACGAGAGCTGAGGGCTTTCCGTTTCAGAGGACAACCTCGCAAAGATCGCGGAAATCCCATTACCAGATCCAAAATGAGAGGTGACCCATGCGAAGACTTGTACTCGCATTATTAGTGTGCGTGTTAGGCGTGGCATTCGCCATCGGGCAAAGTTCGCAACAGCCGCAGCCAGCACAGACTCAGCAAGCTCAGCCCTCCGCACAACAAAACCAGCCTTCGAATCAGCCAGCGCAGCAGCCGTCAACGCAGCAATCACCATCGCAGCAAGGTCAGGCTCAGCAGACACCGCAAAGTGGCAGGTCGATATCTGGCTCGGCGTCCGTGCAAACGAGTCCGCAGCAACCGAAATCGGATCAGGGGACACAAGCGACGCAACAGTCCCCTCAGTCAACACAACAGCCTCCACGGATCTACACGCGGAGTGGAGTTCCTTGGATCTGGATCGCGATCGGCATCATCGCAGTTGTGGCCTTGATTGCCGTCTTTACCCGTGGCTCTGGTGGTATCGACCGCGTCGAACGAGTAGACCGAATCGAACACCATGACGACATTCGTCGCGCTGGATGAAGGACTTCGCAGGGCAACGGCCACTAAAGCGGAGACAGGCAATCCGTGGCGGCCTAGTAGTATTCAACAGCGCCACATTCGGCCGGCAGGCAAGAGGGTCACTGGCGATGAGAACATCGGCTGGCACAGCTTCAGGCATACCTACAGCTCGATGCTGCGCTCATTCGGTGTCGATGTGAAGGTACAGCAGGAGCTTTTGCGTCACACAGACGTGCGATTCACGCTCAACACGTACACCCAAGCTGACAAGGGTCAGAAGCGGGACGCTGTTGAGAAGATTGCGCGAATGGTGATGCTGAAGGCTTAATGTTCTCTTCTGTACTCTCGCGATTTGGCAAGTCTTGTTGAATCAGAGAGATATTGGGGTGGGTGATGGGAATCGAACCCACAACGTCCGGAGCCACAGTCCGGTGCTCTGCCAGTTGAGCTACACCCACCGTAGAGGGAAGAAGTTGATTATAGCAAGGGAGGAAGAGCCGAATTTTGAGTTTTGAATTCGCTACGTTGGACGCTGAGGAGCGCGACTTGCGCGGGACAGCTTGTCTCGACGATTCTTAATTGTGGAATGACGACTCTGCGCCCTAACAAATCGAAACTTAAAAACTCGAAACTCCCTTCAATTCAAAACTCATAATTCTTTTCAAGTTCCTTTGTACGCGCGTCCCACTGCGACATTGCGGAAGCGGGCGGGGGCGGCGCCGTGTCCGGTGCCCATGGTCTGCATGGGTTGTCCTTTGCCGCAGTTGGGAGTGCCCCAGAGATGCCATTGATCGCGCGAACAGATCGCATCCATTGAGTTCCAGAACTCCGTGGTGATCCCGGAGTAGGACGGGTTCTTCAGCATGCGGCCTAGCTTGCCGTTCTTGATTTCGTATCCGATCTCGCAGCCGAACTGGAAGTTGTAGCGCTTGTCGTCGATCGACCAGGAGCGGTTGGTCTCCATGTAGACGCCGTCGCTGGTGTCGGCAATGAGTTGATCGAGGGTGAGCGGCTTCTTGCCGGGCAGAATACTCACATTCGTCATGCGGATCAGGGGAATGCGGTTCCATCCTTCTGCGCGCATGGTGCCGTTCGAACGGTGCTCGCCGATGTTGCCGGCCGTCTCGCGCGACGATAGATATCCAGTGAACTCGCCGTTGCTGATGATCGGCGTGCACTGCGCCGGGACGCCTTCATCGTCATAGGCAAACGTGCCTAGGCCAGGACCATGGTGCTCGGTGGCATCGGCTACTACATTGACGATGTCGCTGCCGTACCGCAGATTGCGCAGCTTATCTAAAGTAAGAAATGAAGTGCCGGCAAAGTTCGCTTCCATGCCCAGCACGCGATCGAGTTCAATGGGATGTCCGATGGATTCGTGAATCTGCAGTCCCAGTTGAGACGATCCGAGAACCACGGTGAAGCGCCCCTGCGGACACTGCGGCGCCTTGTGCAGCGCCACGGCTTCCTCACCGATGCGCCGCGCATTCTCCACGAGCTTCAGCTCGTCGATGAGCTCGTATCCTCTGTTCTGATACTGCCCGCCGAACGAATTTGGATATGACCGCTTCTGGATCTCAGTGCCGGCGAATGAGTGCGCGTCATATCCGGCGCCGGTGATGAAACGCGTCTGATGGATTTCGGACCCTTCGCTAGAAAAGAACCACTGCTCGTAGCGGCGAAGGCTCATCTGCGCTTCCGCCAAAGTCACGCCTTCCACCGACCGAAGTTCCTTGTCGCAGGCCATCAGCAGCGAAAGATTGTCTTCGATGGACGTCGTAAACGGATCGATTTTGAACGGACTCGTCCACTCGGCAACCACAGGCTTTTCCGACGCGAGCCTCACCGGATAATGCTGGACCCGGGAAGACGCCCGCGCGATCTCCACTGCGCGCGCTGCAGTGGCTTCGACTGACGGGCGCGAGAGATCATCGGTGGATGCGAATCCCCAGGCCTGGGTGACCAGCACGCGGATGCCGATGCCGAGCGAATCTGAATCGGACGCGTGCCCGATCTTTCCGTTCTTAGTGGCGAGCGCGCGCTGACGGTCGCTGACGATGCGCAAGTCCGCGTAGGTAGCGCCGCGTTGCGACGCGGTGTCAAGTGCCCATCCAGCAATCTGCTTCATTGACATTCAAGTCGAGTATAAATGCGCATTCGGCTGCCGTTAACCGCGTGGGTTTGGGGACTACGACGTTCCTTGAGTTGGCTAGCCGAATACCATTTCTCCCCCGAGAGTGCCTTGCCAAACGAGCGCCAGCACAACTATGAACGCAAGGAGGATGTACAGGACGCCCGGTGCTTCACTGCGGGCATATATGCTCCAGCGCCAGATAGCCAGAATGATTAACGCGATCGCAAGCGAAATGCCCAGCCATTGGTGAATCATGATTGTTTCCGGCGGAAGAGCGGAGCCGACCGATTTTTTCCAAAGCAGTCCTGCTAGTGCTGTGAGGGGCGTGAGTGCAGTTGCATAAATGAGTGTCCACCAGGCTGCGACATGCAATGAGTGTTTACGGAATGTGCACCCGAACACGTCACTTGCAAATGACGCTGGCACCAAGGCCGCTGTGAAATTCACCAGTATTGGGTGGATATGGTCTGGCGCGAGTGACAGAAGGGGAATGGACACAATCGCTCCTGAGATCGTCAATGACCGCTACTGCACTATCAACTTCGCTTTCATGTTGGGATGCAGGGTGCAGAAATAATCAAATGTGCCCTTCTTCGTCGCGGTAAAGCGCCACGTGGCTCCTTTGACGATGCGCCCCGAATCGAACGTCTTTTTATCTACCGCCGTGGCGCTATGAGGAACGATGTCGTCGTTTCTCCATTCGACGACCTCTCCTGCATTCACGGTGAGGGTCTCCGGCTGGTACTTGAACTGATTGATGACCACCGTATTGACTTTGCCAGCGGTGTCGGCCGCTCTAGCAGCTTTTGGTTCCTGCTGCGGAGATGCGGGGGAAGTGGATCCCCCTGAGCATGCGATCAGCAACACCGATGCAGTGACCAGCAGCGTTGCCGATCGCAAACTCGATTTACGAGGGCACATGGTTCTAGCTCCCGGTCTTCTCGGCCTTTTTGCCCTTCTTCTTACCGCCTTCTAAGTCCGCCTGCACTTTCTGGGCATGCTCGAGGTGGCCCTGGAAGAGCGGCGCTGCGCCTTGTAGTGCGCTCTTTAATTCTGCGTTCTGAGCATTCGGGATCAACTTTGAAGAGACCGCATCAATGACCTGCTTGTGATACGCGATCTCGTCATCAATGTATGCCTTATCGAAAGCTTTGCCTTTAAGTGACCTGAGTTTATTATCGGTTTCCTGCGCCTGCGACTTCAAAGACTTACTCGTGTCGCTGTCTTCGGGCGTTACCTTCAGCTTGGCTCCCAAATCGAAAACGGATTTCTGCACCGCGGAATGATCAGTGACCATCTGCTGAGCGAAATCCTTGACTTCCTGATTCTTCGATTTCGACATTGCGAGCTTTGCGTGATCGATATCAATCTGGTTCGCGGCGACCACGATGCCTACAATTTGGGGATCGGTGGGAGCCCCGGCCGCTTGTGCTTGCGCGGAAGGATGAAAGGTTGCGGCAAATACAATCGTTGCCGCGAAAGCCACTGCTGTTTTCGGGACTGAATTCATTCTCTTACTCTCCTAGGTGTCAGAATTACGGCTCAGTTCAATGCGGCGCGAAGTCCGATTTCATGCGTACTGAGTTTGCATCTAGCAATTGGTTACAGGAATTTGTTCGGCGAACCTCGTGGGGTGGTGAAAAAAACGCAAACGGTCCGCACGCAGGATGGAGTGCAAGACAACGCAAAACACGATCGAAGCACGAGCTATAGAGCGGTCAAATATGTATTGATTTCTCAGACGCTGGTAGTGCGTGTTGAAGAGCTTCGAATACTCGTTGAACGACTCGATCACAACGTCCTGCCATGAACGGGAATGCGCTTGCCGCCTGTTTGCCAACGGTGGCGATCAACGTCCGCCGAATGAGCGCATGGCCGCGATGCAAGCGGGTCTTGACGTTTTCCTCAGAGATGCTCAGAGACTCTGCAGTTTCGGCAGTGCTCATTTCTTCTACGTCACGCATGACTACGACGGTTCGATAAGGTTCAGGAAGCTTCAGAATCGCGTCCTCGAGGAGGCGATTCGCCTCTCCGCGAGCGGCGTTTTCTTCTGGATTGAATGAGCTGTCTTTGAGCAGCATGGCCGATTCCCCTTCGACTTGCGTTTCAAGCTGGTCGGTACCCGCCCTGCGTCGAAGGCGTGCCAACGATTCATGCACCGCGATACGAGTGAGCCATGTGGAGAACCGAGCTCGTCCCGCAAATTGATGAAGGTGGCGATAGGCTCGGACGTAGGTGTCCTGAATAACATCCTCGGTCTCATGATCGTCGCGAACGATGGATCGGATCACGCGGTACAGACGCTGGTTGTAACGGCGCATGACGATTTCATAAACCGCCGTCTCTCCCGAAAGTACGCGAGCGACAACTTCTTCGTCGGTCCAGCCCTCAACGGCAGCCTGTTTCAGAATCGCTGCGGGTTCCATAACGCTCTTCATGATTGAACAGAGTTTCGGCAAAAGGAAAGGTTACTCCTCATGTCAAAAAAAACTGATGGTAAGTTACTGGTTGTTCAATTCGGTCATTTTCAGATCCGTTAACAACTCGTCCGCAAGAGAAGGTTTGCTGCAAATTGCAGCTGGATTCAAGAGTGTGGCACTATCGGGAGAGTCACGAATGATTGTTCGACTTCGCTCCGGCTCTTGTGTCTGGCGGTACAGTGCAAAACTAACCTGCCAACTCGGGAACCTGCGTTCCCGAAAAGTAAGAAAGGCGGTAACAAGAATGGCAACTCTTCAGCAACGGTTGGACGAATTTAAGCAGGGATTTGAGGCCGGAGCTCCGCCGTACAACGCGCCACACCAGGCAATCGAGACGATGCATCGGGCCACGGCCGAGCTCAAAGCATCCGGCATAGAAGATGGCGCATTGAGAGTAGGGGACCGCGCTCCAAGCTTCACCTTATTCAATCAGGATCACGTGCAGGTGTCCTCGGCAGACCTTCTGCGCGAAGGACCGTTAGTCGTTAGTTTCTTCCGGGGACATTGGTGACCTTACTGCAACTTGGAGCTGGAGGCTCTACAGCAAATCAATTCCGAAGTCATCGCGCTCGGAGCACGCATTGTGGTGCTTACTCCTGAACTCGAACGCTACACGCGGGCTCTGCACAAGAAATTAAATTTGACCTTCGACATTTTGACGGATCTCCATCTGAAAATCGCAGAGCAGTTTCGGCTTGTTTTCAGATTGCCGGATTACTTGCGCGATCTGTACAAGTCTTTCGGCAGCACACTGGACAGGTTCAACGACGAGCCAGAATACCGATTGCCGATGCCTGCCCGCTACGTGATCGATAAGGCGGGCGTCATTCGTGCGGCTGAGGTAAACGTAGATTACACAATCCGCGCTGATCCTTCTGAGACTGTCAGTCAGTTGCAAAACCTCACTACTTAATTGCGCCGCAGACGATCGCGAGGCCAATTTCAGTCCCAGCGCGCTCAAGCTGGCTACTTGGGTGCGCTATCGCATCCTCAGCTGACGCGAGATGAGGAAATCACGACAAGCAGAAAGGAAGAGTCGCATGAACAGCACGGAGTCCTCCTCGAAGATGCAGCCGGAAGAATTTGATGTGGTGATGCTCGGTGGCGGTACCGGATCGACCATCGCCGCCTGGACATTTGCTGGAGAAGGAAAGCGCGTGGCAGTTGTGGACCGTAAGTATATCGGCGGATCGTGCCCGAATATCGCCTGCCTGCCGAGCAAGAACATCATTCACAGTGCGAAGGTCGCATCCTACTTCCGCCGCAGCAAGGAGTTTGGCATCACCCACGAGGGGTTCACGATTGATATGTCTGGAGTCCGCGACCGCAAGCGCAAGATGGTATCCGGTCTGAATGAAATGTATCTGAAGAATTACAAGGACACCGGAGCGGAGTTCATCTTGGGAACCGGCCGGTTCGTAGCTGCAAGAACGGTGGAGGTCACTCTCGCCAATGGGACCACTCGTCACCTGCGTGGCGCCAACGTGATCGTCAGTACAGGAACCCGAGCCGCGATCGAGCCAATTCCTGGCCTGGCAGAAGCACAGCCACTCACGCACATTGAGGCACTCGAACTCAATGTGGTACCCGGACACCTGCTGGTGATCGGCGGCGGCTACATCGGAGTCGAGCTGTCCCAGGCGATGCGTCGATTTGGCAGCAAAGTGTCGGTGATCGACCGCAACAAGCGCTTGATGTCCAAGGAAGATGAAGACGTGTGCGAAGGCGTTCGCAGCTTGCTTGAAGACGAGGGCATCGACATTCTCTTGGACGCAGTGGTCAAGCGGGTGTCGGGAAAATCAGGCGACTCTGTGAGCATCGTCCTGGAACATAATGGAACTGAGAAGGTCGTTGAGGGCACTCACGTATTGGTAGCGACAGGCCGCACTCCCAACACCGAGGGATTGGGCTTGGAGGTGGCCGGCGTTCAAGTCACCGATCGTGGATACATCGGGGTCAGCGAACGACTCCAGACGACCGCGCCCGGTGTTTGGGCAATCGGCGAAGTTGCGGGCAGCCCACAGTTCACGCACATTAGCGTGGACGATTTTCGTGTCGTACACGACAACATCAACGCTCTTAAGCGCACCACCACGGGCAGGCAAGTTCCGTACTGTCTGTTCACCGACCCGGAATTGGCTCGCGTTGGACTCAGCGAGAGGGAAGCGACTGCGCGGAGCATTTCGTATCGTCTGTTCAAAATGCCGATGGAAGGGGTACTGCGGGCGCGCATGCTATCGGAAACACGGGGGTTCCTGAAGGCACTGGTTCATGTTGACGATGATCAGATTCTTGGCTTCACTGCGTTCGGTGTTAGCGCAGGGGAAACCATGTCTGCCGTCCAGATTGCGATGGTCGCGGGCCTTCCGTACACCGCGTTGCGCGATGCTGTAATCACTCATCCCACATTGGCGGAGGGCCTTATACCTCTGTTTTCGTCCGCGGCATCGCTGCAAGATGCATCCGGAGCAGGACGGGCAAAGCTCACCGCCGCATAGGAAAGTTGGGCGGTTGAAATGCGCGACTAATAGTGGTGGAGGCGGCGGGAGTTGAACCCGCGTCCGAAAATGTTACTGGCAAAGAGAC
>CAZLIE010000052.1:19186-25707 GCA_964559345.1 uncultured Terriglobales bacterium | reverse complement strand
CGAGCGCTCCCATGGTGATCACGTACGCCTGCGGATGGTTCGGAGCACGCCAGGCGCGCGATGGGCCGATGTTGTTGATGACATTTACGTGCTGCTTGATCTGGTTAGGAATCTTCCAGACATAAGGCAGCGGCGGCGATCCGCCTCCGCCGACGCCTCCCGAGCCCCACGAGTAAGAGTCCCACGCGAGCAGCGTGCCATCTTTCTTCGCGCCCACCTTCACGCGGGCGTAAGCCGACGGCCTGCAGCCGGCGGTCTCGAGTTCGGTGGTGCGGTCGAGCATCATCTTCACCGGTTGTCCGCCGGCTTTCTTCGATAACTGCGCCGAGGCAATGCCCCAAGGATCGAGTCCGAGCTTGCTGCCAAAGCCGCCGCCGACATGGTCCTGATGCACGTGGATATTGGCTGCTGGGAAATCAATCGCCTTGCCCAGCTGTTCCGCAATGCCGGGAACGTTCTGCGTGGAGATGTGCATGAACAGATGGTCGGGATCCGGCCACTCGGCGATGCTGCCATGGGTCTCGAGACAGCAGTGCGTGATCACCGGCTGTCCGTAGTAGCCCTCGCTGATCACTTCCGCTTGCGCGAACGCGGCCGCCGCATCGCCGGCAGTATCTTTTTGCGCGACTTTGTACCACTCGCTGGTCTCGGCCTCGGAGAGATTCGGCTCCTTCTCGTCCAATACGAGGTGCGGAAGCGGCTGATACTCCACTCTGATTGCGCGCACTGCATCGCGGGCCGTCCGTTCATCCACAGCGGCGACGGCAACGATGTCCGTTCCTGCCCAGAAAACCTCTTTGCCGGGTCCGTTGATGACGAGCACACCCTTTACTCCGGGCATCTTTTCGGCGGCGCTGGTGTCCACGCTGGTGACCTTGGCATGCGCGTGCGGTGATTTGACGCTGTCGGCGTAGAGCATCTTCGGACGCACCAGGTCGAAGGTGTACTTGGCGCGACCCGAAGACTTCGCCGGTCCATCGACGCGGGGCCGGCCTTTTCCGATTACTTTGCGTTTCTCTGCTGGAGGCCACTGATAGTCGGGCATGGCTTAGGCTCCTTGTGGCTGCGTCTTTTTGGTTAGCTGCGCGACTGCGCCTTTGATTCCCGCATAGGTTCCGCAGCGGCAGAAGTTGCCACCGAGCTGGCGGTGCATCTCCTCGGGCGTGGCATCCGGGTATTTATCGACGAACGCTTTGGTCGCCATAACGAATCCAGGCGTGCAGAAGCCGCACTGCTGCGCGTCGTTCGCGACGAATGCGGCCGACACAGGATGCAATTGACCCTCGGGAGCTAGGCCATCGGTGGTAACGATATGCGCGTTTTGGGCTTCGATCGCGAGCACCGAGCAGGAATAGACGGCCTTGTTGTCCATCATCACCGTACATGCCCCGCAGGCTCCGCGGTCGCAGACGCGCTTCGGACCGGTGATCTGGAACTCCTCGCGTAGTGCGTCGAGCAGCGTTACGCGCGGTTCGAGCGTCGCATTCAGCCGTTTTCCGTTAACGTTGAGCGAGACCGGGACCTTGCCGGGACCGAATACATGCACCTCTTCCCCGGCAACTTCGATCACAGTCGGCCCAAGGATGAGCGGGGCCGAGGTAGTTAGTGCGGAAATCTTCAGGAATTCGCGCCGGGAGAGCCCCGGTTTGTTTTTCTCGTCCTGATCACTCATGTGCGTCTATCCTCCGCGAGTGTTCCGAGGGAGCAATTTTAATTCATGGAGAGGACGTGTTGCAGGACAGTTTTGGTCAGGCACAGTTTCGTGTTAGGGCACGACCTTCAGTCGTGCCGAAAGTACCTTTTATGTTCCGGCTTCAGCCACTGCCTTTTTCGCCGGCTTCGACTTGAAGCTGGGGTGCGCAGAGGAGTATGGGAATTCTTCAGGCTTGCTGGCTAGTCGAGCTCTCGCCGGATTCATGTGAATGTATTTTCGATACGCAAGAAACTCCTCGCGTGATCTGACTCTCTTCTCACTAAATCCCGGTTGCCATATTCCTACCGGCGCACGTAACTCTCGGTACGTGCGCAGTGAATAGCCGCCCTTGATCTTTTGCATCGCGGTTTCCACTGTTGAACGAGCCCGGGGCCGGAAAAGTCAAAAAACCGACTTTCCCAACTTGCTTGGAAATCCCGCAAACCCCGCGGGATTCCCATTTTGCCACAGCCTCGGCGGCTTCTGGTTTTTCAACCTAAACCGGACATCTCATGTGTTACGAAAACCGGATGTTTTAGTTTGCTAACCACATTGGCACGACTGAAGGTCGTGCCCTGACACGAAGCGGTGTCATCGTTCGTCATCGCGAATCGTCAACTGTACGTGAGTGCTGCAAGGAGCATTTCGTAAAGCGAAACGGCAGGATAGAATGTGCGGACGCGTTTTGCTCATCTAGCCGTGGCCTATTCCGACCCGCCCATCGTCAACATCGAGAAGCTGCAGAAGACCTATCCAGGCAAAGTCCCGATTGAAGCGGTCAAAGGTATCGATCTGCAGGTCTATCCCGGTGAGTTGTTCGGGCTTTTGGGTCCGAATGGCGCGGGAAAATCGACCACCATCAGCGTTTGCACCACGCGCGCTCTGCCCACAGCCGGCAAAGTAACGGTCGCTGGTAGCGATGTAGTGGCCCATCCGGCGCACGCGCGACGTTTTATGGGCGTCGTACCGCAATACAATACGCTCGACCGGCAGTGCACGATTTTTGAAAACATCTACTTCCACTGCCGCTACTTCGGATTGTCCAAGGCCCAGGCGGACGCCCGCACCAAAGAGCTGCTCGAACTGTTCAAGTTAAGCGAGCGTGGCGCCTCGTTCGTGCGCGAATTGTCCGGAGGACTGGCGCAGCGTGTGCAAATTGCGCGCGCCATCGCGCACAAGCCCACTATTTTGTTTCTCGACGAACCCAGTGCCGGGCTTGATCCGCAGACCCGGCTGGCGCTTTGGGACACCATTCGCGGGCTTCGCCAGCAAGGAATCACCATTGTGCTGACCACGCACTACATGGAAGAGGCCGACGAGTTGTGCGATCGCGTTGCGATCATCGACCACGGACGCATTTTGGTTTGCGATACCCCGCAGAAACTCAAGAGCAGCGTAGGCGCGCAGAAGGTTTTCGAACTGAAACTGCAGTCGCCGGACGGGACTGAATTGGCCGAGCGCCTGCGCAGAACGGCGGGAATCACTTCAGTCGAAAGCTTCCCTGAAGGTCTGCGCGTCTTTACGGCGAGCGCGGACGGACTTCTGCCGCGTATCGTCGAGCTTACCGGCGACCGTTTGCATGACATTTCCGTGAGTGAAACCAGTCTGGAGACCGTCTTTATCAAGCTGACGGGGAGGGACCTGCGTGAGTAGCCTGGCCTGGCGGTCATTTTGGGGCATGATGCTGCGCGATATCCGCGTGCTGCGGCGCGAGATCGTGGCCTTTTTTGTACGCACAGTGATGAACCCTTTCATGTTTGTCTTCGTGTTTACGTATCTGTTTCCGAAGATGGGACAGGGATTTCAAAGCGCCCGGGGCATCAGTTTTGGCACGCTGATACTGCCGGGACTGCTGGCGGTTGGCATCTTCTTTCAGGGAATCATGGCGACGGCGCTGCCGTTGTCGGTCGAAATCGGGGCCACGCGCGAGATTCATGACCGCGTCATGTCCCCTCTGCCGGTGGCAATGGTCGCGGTGCAGAAGATTGTTTTCAGCGCGCTGCAAAGCATTCTCGCCGCATTGGTCATTTTTCCGCTGGTTTATTACATTCCTGTGACGCCGATGCAGGTCCACGTGTCCAATTGGGCGATTCTGGTTGGCATTGTGCTGCTCGCCAGCCTGGTTTCCGGCGCCGTAGGACTCACGATTGGAGTCTCGGTGAAGCCGCAACAGATCGGATTGATCTTCGGCATCATCGTCGTTCCCGTCACGTTTCTCGGCTGCGTGTACTATCCGTGGGCGCTTTTGGCGAAGGTACGCTGGCTGCAGATACTGGTTTTGCTGAATCCGTTAGTCTATATGAGCGAAGGATTGCGTACAGCGCTCACGCCCAGCCTGCCGCACATGCCGATTTGGGCGAGTTTTATCGCCCTGACGATTGCGCTGCTGTTGCTGGCGAGCATTGGGATGAAGGGGTTTGTGGCGCGAATCCTCAGCTAGCCGCGAGTTGTCCGGCTTTTATGCTGGCCAAAACTTCGACGGCAGCGCGATGTCCGGTAGCAATTGCGCCGTGTACGGTGCCGTGATGGCCCTCAAAGTTGGTTGCTTCACCGGCAAAGAACAGCGTTTGTGCGACGGGCTGCGCGAATTGCTTCTGCACTTCCCCACCTCCAGCTGCAACGTAGCTGTACGCGCCGAGAGAAAAAGGATCGGTTTGCCAGTTATGAACGTGCGCGCTGACGAGCAGTTTTTCAATGTCTCTCAGCCGGAGATGCATTACGCGCGCCAGCGCAGCGACCGCCTCACGGCAAATATCCGCGTTGCTGTAGGTCGAAAGTCCCTCAGCGGCGTCCGCCGGAGCCCATCCCACAAGCACCGGAGCGTCCGTCGGGCGCAACGCCCACCACGTGGGGAAGACCGGATCGTGTGAAAACAGGAACGTCATCTTGTCCAGAGAGACTCCATCGGCCTTGATATCTGTCCAAAAACGGGAGCTGAAGACGAGAGGAACACGGATCACGTGTCCCACGCGCAGCTTTGACATCGCATTCTGTTTCTGCAAACTGGGGTTAAACGTCACCGAGCCGGCCTGAAGCAGCCCGAGCGGCAGCGTATTTACCAGACGCGTAGCCGAAAATCTGAACTTTGTCGCCGGATTGCAGTGCTTCAACGCGAACCGAGCCCGCCTTCCAATCGACGCGGAGCACTTTTGTGTTCAGTTCAATGCTCGCGCGCTCGGATAAAAGACGCTTTTGCAGCACATCGACGACGCGATCGTAGCCTTGCGGCAGACGAAATTGGCTCTCGCCATCGATTTTATTCTCCGCTTCGAGGCCCTCAACCAGCGATTGCACGCTGATTTCGTTCGGATGCGCGGCGTGAAATCCGCGAATATAGGCGTATGCAGGGTATTTATCGTCCTCGCTGATCTCCGCGGCGTTGGTTTTTGGGCCCAGCGAGTCCATGAATTGCTGGAATGTCAGGTCAGGAGGCGGGTCTTTGGGCAGGCGGTCGAGAATTTTTTCGATCTTTCCCCATATGTCACAGCGTCTGATCGCGACCTGATTCGAGCAAAACGGCTCGCCGGTAATCTTCAGTGCGTCAATTCCAGCGCCTTTGATCAGCTCGAAAGTCTCCGGTGGACGTCCGTGAATGAACTCAGCGCCGAGCTCAATGGCAACATTTGCGTCCGCCGGATGGGTCGTCAGCACGCGCCCGCCAACCCGATCACGGGCTTCGAGGACGATTACGCGCATTCCAGCGTGCGAAAGACTGCCCGCAGCGGCCAGTCCAGCAACTCCAGCGCCCAGAATAAGGACATCAGTCTGCGAATCAGGCATATCTCATTAGATGTTCGTGGCCAAAACTCAGCCGCATAGCGGCATTTGGACGGCCAAATGAAAGAAAACAAGCGGAGGAATGTGTGATCGAGACGGAGTGGCTACGGGCTTATGCGGCAGTTTTGTGGCTGTGAAGTGGACATTTAAGCGTCCTGAAGCGGACTTCTGAGTGGAATTTCTGGATTCAATGTGGCGTGTTTGTGGTGTTTGTTGGAACCGATTGTGACCGATTTGTGGTTGGTAAGTGGCACAGATAGGTTTCAGTTTGGGTAACAGTGACCAAGTCCCGCGAACCGGCGGGACGACCGAATGTAGCCCACCGTCAAACGGTGGGTGTGACGGTCTTTGGAACCCAGTCCCGCCTGCCGGCGGGGGATGAACACTAGGCCGACATCTTTTGGAAAATCACATTGAGCACCAAAACAAAAGACGTTCGGAAAAATTCTCGGGGCCTCGAAAATTCCGATCTGGCGGGCGCAATGAGGTCCTCAGCGAAACCGATTCTCAGCCGTCCCGCTATTAGGCAAGACTGTCTTTCATTTTGCACTGCACCCACCGTTGCACGGTGGGCTACTCTCGGCCGTGCCGCTGAAAGCGGCACTGGCAAAGTTTCGTGCCACACACGACCCGTTGGCAGGCCTTCATTCCACGAATTAGAAAACCAAACGGTCTCGGCCGGCCGGAACTACCGTCATCCTCAAAACGCAAACACCACCTGCATATCAACCCGGCGATTGGCTGCCTGCGTATTGAACGGACCGTTCGCCAGCGAAATCGATTGCCCGAAGTTTGACTGGCCTGTGAATGCCTGCTGGCTCAATATGCCGACTGGCGTCGCCAGGTTTGGGTGATTGAAGATGTTGCGTGCTCCTACCGCAAACGTGAGGTTGTAGCGATGGTCGCTGCGATCGCCGGCGCCGAAAAAGCCGCCGCGTCCCGGACCTCCACCGCCGAATCCGCCGAATCCGTAATTGTGGTCGCCGCCTTGGCGCCCGCCACCGCCGCCGTTACTGGCGCGCTCCAGACGCGGTCCAAGTCCGAAGGTCTT
>CAZLIE010000052.1:0-19176 GCA_964559345.1 uncultured Terriglobales bacterium | reverse complement strand
GGGGGGGGCTCCTGTCGGGGGCCACGCCCTTTGGGTTTGCTCCGGGGCGGGAAGCCCTTCTCGGTCGCGGGGCCGGTGCCGAAGTTGATCGGAATCGGAGAGTAGGCCTGTCCCGCCGCGGGAATAAAGAAGCAGAACGGATTGGTCGCCGAAAACTGTGCGCATCCCGTCGATTCGGTTGCGAGTCCCGGACGCGCGTTGAAGATCGACGTGCCCAGCAGGTTTTCCGGAATGGTGATGTTGTACGGCGATCCTGAATTGGTAAATACGAACGGACTCAGACGCAATCCGAATGGCGCAGCAAATGTCCCGCCAACGAACAGACGGTTGCGCGTGTCGAACGCAGCGCGTCCGTAATCGGCACTGGGATCGTATGGGTTGGTCGGGAAGCTGCTCGCGCCGGAGGTGTCGCTGTTCGCGAAATTAAGCGTGTAGAAACCGAAGAGCGAGAGTCGCGCGCCATAGCGGACATTCACATTCGCGATCAACTGGTTCTGCTTGAATATCCCGTGCGACTGATATTCGTAGATGTTGCCGACGGCGCAGCCCAGCGGACATACGGGAGCAGCGGGAAAGGTGCCGGGAAGCGGCGCATTGATGTTGTCGGCGAAGAGTTGATGCACTCCGCGCGAATTCAGATATGTAAGTGAGAGCGTGCCAATCCTGCCCAATTGATGCTCGAGGCCCGCTGCCGCCTGCATCACGTAAGGCGCGCGCAGATTGGGATCGATGCGGTAAGTGGTCGAAGGAGCCTGCGATCCGGAGAACTGATTGAATGATGTTGGAATGTTTGCCGGAGTGAATGCCGGAGACTCGATGACAAACTGCTGCTGAGTCGTCCCATTCAGACGTTCGGAGTTGAGCGCCAGCCTCTGCGGAAAGCGGTCATAAAAGATGCCATAGCCGGCGCGTAGAACCGTCTTGGGCGACGATCCCCTCTTCCCTACTCCCCACGCGATGCCAATACGCGGTGCGAAATCGGCATGATCGTTGATGTCGTTCTGCGTCTCGTATCGCATGCCGTAGCTCAGCGTCAGATTCGGACGAAGTTTCCAGTCGTCTTCCGCGTACAGACCGGCATCGACATACGTGTCTGAGATCCGCGGCTGTCCGGTCACGATCGTGAACTGGTTGGCTTGATTATTCACGAACGCATCGAGACTGGCATAGCTGAAAGTCCCATTGAAGTTCTGCCGCACTTGGTTCGAAGCTTTCGAGGTGCGCACGCGTCCACCGAGACGGATGAAGTGATTGCCCGACGAAATCGACGTGTAGTTCTGAATCTCGTACGCGCCGACCGCCTGGATCTGATGCCCGATAGGATTGCCCCCGCTGGCAAAGAATCCTGCAATCGAAATCTGAGGAGCGGTGCTGGCCGGGTTCCAATCTTCCGTCTCACGGCGATAGCGGAAGCGGGTCTCATTCACGATCTTCGGCCCGAACACTTGCGTGTCGCCGAACTGGAAGTTCTGCTCGGTGTCGGTGTAGTTGTAGGCGAGCGATGGCAGGTTCACCTGGTTCGATCCGACCTGTCCGACTCCGTCATTCGTCTCGCCCGCATGTTCGTACTGATATCGGGCGGTGAGCGTGTTGCTCGGCGTCAATTGGAAGTCGAAGCGCGGACTCAACTCGGTGCGAGCGCGCGGATTGGCAAGGCTTGTCGAAGCACATTCGGCGAGCGTGAAACCTTTGCACTGAGGATTCACGATTTCAACGTCGCCGATATTACGGCGCTGAACGTCGAGAAAGAACGAAGCCTTCGTCCCCATCGGTCCGCCAAAATTTCCGTCGTAGATTTCGGAGCGGTAATCGGGTTCCTGAGGGATGAATGGGTTCTTCGAATTGAAAATCGAGTTGTTCTCGTTGAACATGAACTGCCCGTGATACTTGTCAGAGCCGGGCTTGGTGAGGATCTCGATTCGGCCGTAGCCGAGCCGGTCATATTGGGCAGAAAAGGGGTTCTGGTTGATGCGGATTTCGCGGATCGCCGACTTGGGCGGAAGCTGTCCACCGGTGAATCCATCGATGTAGAGCTGGCCGCCGTTCGGCCCGGCGGATGGTCCTGCGAGCGCCTGCAATTCTGACGAAAGCTCGTCGGGATCGTCCGAGAGTGCGTCGAGGTCCTTGCCCTTCAGCACCACGGAGCTGGCGTTGCTCGCCGGATTCTCATCGACGGTATTCCCCTCCTCCTGCACTTGGACCTTTTCTTCTGTGACTTGAATCTCAAGTGGGATGTCGAGCGTCTGTGGACGGCCTGCGGCGACAACAACGCCGTTCTTGATAAATCCGGCAAAGCCTATGGCGCTGGCGCTGATGCTGTACTGCCCTGACGCGAGCCCCTTCAATTCATAACTGCCGTCGGCGGAAGAAGTAACGGAAATCGGCTTACCATTGGCCGGTTGCGCAGTCACTGTGGTTCCAGGAACCACAGCGCCGGAAGGGTCGATCACACGGCCGCGCAAAGTACCAGTGGAAGTTTGCGCGAGTGCCGAACCTGCTACGCACAGCGCGAAGAGCACAAGAAAAGTAGTACGAAAAAAAGAATGGGAACCCACGTTCGATCGATTCATCTTATGAATTTAATTATGTGCAACATGGTTATTGCGATTCCGGAGCGCCGCCGCCCACGCTCCATCCCGAGAGAAGACTTGCGGCGCTGCTCTGCGTCGGAGATGCAGTGAGTATTGGCTCAACGCCGCTCAACAGAGTCAGTGCGGTGACGTCTGCCGAGTCATCTCCAGCGGTGGTCACAATCATGACAGCATCGCCTTTTTGCAGATCGGAGATGGTCGCGGCCGGCATGCGGCGGATCATCTGCTGGAAATCCGGAGCGCCGCCCGAACCGCCATTAGGCCCACCTTGTCCCCCCGCTGCGCCGAATCTGCGCTCACCTGCCGCGCTCGGACTTTGCTGATTCCCGCCTTGCTGTCCGGCCTCGGGCGATGCAGGCGAGGACGACCCTTTTACATACATTGCGATCCTTTGCGCCACTGGTGCGGGCAACTTGCGCATTTGCGTGTCCGCGGTGATCTTCACCGTAACCGGCTTCTTGGTCGCAAGATCGTTTACCACGAGAGTGTTCGCGCCACTGTCGAGCGAAGTGACGACTCCCGCTATGTTGCGGAATGAGCCGGAGATTACGGTCTCGGCGGTGAGCTCGGAGGCATCGGCGTTGCGCGCTCCGCGTGCACGCAGTTGATCGCCGGCCTTGATCTGATCGATTGTGCTTTTCGTCGCATCGCTGAAGTTCACCGAGCCCGGAGCGTAGCGCAAGAACTGCGTGTTGCTCGACGTGCGAATCGTGAGTGTTCGATTAGGCGCGATGGAGACGACAATCGTCCCGCTCGCCGGATCGACGGAGCGCACAATCCCACCGGCGCCGCTGCGCTGCCACTGCTGACGCTCTTGTTCCTGCTTCTGCGCAAGATCGCTCTGCTTCATAACGACAAGTGTCGTCGCCGCCACGGACTTGCCGTCGTCCGATGGAGTGCCCCGAGCCAGAATGCGATCTCCGACATGAATATCCTGAACGTGGATGGGCGTGGCTTGCTTGAGGTCTTTTTGTCCGGGAGCAGTCTGCAGAACGCGCGTTGAATCCTGCACGGTTACGACGCTCTCCGCGCCACTATCGCTTTTCACAGTGACGGTGTTACCGTTCACGGAGGAGACGGTCCCGATCGCTTTGGCGGTTGCGGCCGCCCCTTGGGTCCATAAATAGCTGCACGACAGAAGAATCGTGAGCGCAACGGCGATCATCAACTTCCTGGTGCTAGTCACCGCTTCAAGTCTCCGTACAATTGATCAGTGATATGAGTCAATTATCGCGTAAGAAATGACATCCGCGTGGCAAAGCCGCGCTACAACGGTAAAAAGCCGGCAAGCTCCAGGTAAAGATTTGTAAGACAGCGATGGATCCCCCCATCAAATCTGCCGCTGGAGCAGCGCAGCCAGCAATTATTCTTTCTAGTGAAAACTTTTATATCCATGATGAAGCGCCCTTTTATGTCCCACAATCTGAGACTCGCGATAACCGTCATCACGATCCTTATGCTTGCAGGTTGCGCTGTTGGACCGAAATACCAGCGCGCCAGCGTCCCCACGCCCCCGACATGGTCAACGGAGGCGCCATGGCGCGCGGCCGTGCCTAAGGATGGCATACCGAAAGGCTCCTGGTGGAGTCTGTACAGCGATGCGGAGCTGGACGGTTACGAGAAACAAGCTCTTGCTGCAAACCAGTCGATTGCGGCGGCAGTGCAGCGGCTGGAGCAGGCGCGCGATCTGGCGCGCATCCAGGTTGGCGGATTTTTTCCTACGCTTTCGACAAATCCGGTCGCACAGCGGCAACGACTCTCCGGGAATCGTCCGAGAGTGACGGCCGCGACGCCTCCTTTGATTACGGAAAACAACTATCAGATTCCTTTTAACCTCAATTACGAGGTCGATCTCTTTGGACGCGTTCGCCGCAATGTCGAAGCGGCGAACGCTCAGTATCAGGGCAGCGCTGCCGATCTTGAGAATGTGCGTTTGCTGATCACGTCTGACCTGGCCGCCGATTACTTCACACTTCGCGAACTCGATAGCGAGATAGGCGTGGTGCAGGAGTCGATCGACTACGACGAAAAGGGACTAAAACTCGTCAACAATCGCCACGCGGGTGGCGTCGCCTCTGGACTCGATGTCGCGCAACAAGAGACAGTGCTGGATGCTGCCCGCGCGCAACTGCATCTGCTGCGGCAGCAGCGTGCAACATTCGAGCACGCGATTGCGACGCTCGTGGGAGCACCGGCGCCGGCATTTCACGTGGCCACATTAGGACTGCGCGCGAATGTGCCTCCGGTACCCGTGGGAGTTCCGGCAGCCGTGCTGGAGCGGCGGCCTGACATCGCCGAAGCCGAACGCGTGATGGCCCAGCAAAACGCGTTGGTCGGAGTAGCGCAGAGTGCCTTTTATCCGAGCGTGATAATAACCGGGGGCGGCGGACTGCAAAGTGCCGACATTGCCAAGCTCTTCGACGCGTCCAGCACACTGTGGTCACTCGGCGTATCTGCGGCGGAAACCGTCTTCAACGGCGGACGACTACACGCGCAACTCGATTTTCAGAAGGCGGGATATCAAGGTTCCGTCGCCAACTATCGCAACACCGTACTTACTGCGTTCCAGCAAGTGGAAGACGGACTCTCCGGACTCACCACGCTGGCAGATGCCGCGCAAGCACAACAGCGTGCGGTGGACGACTCTCAACGCTTTCTCAAGATCGCCAACGATCGTTATGTCGGCGGCCTGGTCACATATCTCGACGTGATCACGGCCGAACAAACGCTGCTCAACAACCAGCGTCTAGCAACGCAAATCCAGGGACAACAGCTAGTGACTTCAGTCGCTCTGGTGAAGGCGCTTGGCGGAGGCTGGGACCGCAAAGACATCGACGCCCTGCAAGTGCGGCCAACAGCGAAGGAGATTGTGCAGCAATAAGGCCGCTTTCGGCGCTCGGCGGGTAGAGCCGCTCTCGGCGCTCGGCGTTCGGCCATGGGGCGGGTGCCGGGAATGACGGGGCGCGACACTCGTCGGGGCTGAGAGCCCGCTGGAGCCCCGCATCCGGTCTTTGGCCGCGCTATCGTCCTTCGCTTGGCGGGATGCGTTCTGCTGGGCCAAACCAACCGCTACGCCAGCGATCACACAGATAAGGATGGCCGCAAAACACGATGCATCACGTCAGCCAGCGAGTACAGCGTGGCCAACGAACGTTGTCTGCAGGGCGGTCAGCGGGATCAGTATGCCCGCACATGGCCGAACGCCGACAGCTGAGCGCTGACAGCCTCTTTACTGCTGACAGAGATCAGAGGGATGTAGCCGGTGAGGATTGGCGTTTCTTCTCGAATCGTTCACTGCTCATTCTGAATCTATTTCTAGTGAAATGACTAAGTTCAGTACGACCATTGCAACTCTGTTTCTTGCTCTTCTGACAACTACCTTCGCTCTCGCTCAGAACAGTTCATCCGATCCCAATACCGTAAGAACGACTGTTACAGTCGAGGCTCGCCACGGAAAAGAAGTTCCTGAAGTGAAACAGGAAGACGTGACCGTGATGCAGGGCCAGGCCCGCGACAAAGTCACGGACTGGATCCCTGTTCAGAGCGGCCCCGGCGTGGAGCTGTTCTTTCTGATCGACGATGGTGCGTCCACGACTGCGCTCGGATCGCAGTTGAACGAGATTCGCCGGTTCATCCAGTCGCAGCCGGACAGTGTGAAGATTGGTGTCGGCTACATGCGGAATGGCACGGTCCTGATCGCACAGGAGTTGACCAAGGACCACGCAAAAGCAGCCAAGTCGCTGCGTCTCACGCAAGGTGATCCAGGAGCTTCGGGCACTCCGTATTTCTCCTTGCAGGATCTGGTGAAACATTGGCCCGAGGATTCCGGAGCTGCGCGCGAAGTGGTGATGGTCACCGATGGCATCGATCGGTTCTGGAGTGGCGGTGGATTGGACGACCCCTATGTTAGCGAGGCGATCGCGGCAGCGCAGCGCGCCGACATTCAGGTCTACGCCATCTACATCCAGGCGGAAGGTCATTTTGGTCATACCTTCTGGCGCATCAACTTCGGGCAGACGTTCCTATCCGAAGTCGCCGACCAGACTGGTGGAGAAGCGTATTACCTGGGCAATGAGAGTCCGGTGACATTTGCTCCTTATCTCAATGAGATCAGCAATCGCCTGAAGCACCAGTTCATCTTGCGTTTCATCCCGCAACCGGAAAAGAAAGCTGGTTTGCAAAAGATAAAACTACGGACTGAAGTGCAAAACGCGGAGCTGGATGCTGCGGACAAGGTTTACATTTCGGTCGAACAGTAAGCGAACTTGCCTGCCTTTGCGTGGTCGCAACTGGCAGGCATAGCATTATCTCCACTCAGGTAGGCAATCAATGGCCACCGTTGTAGATGCTCTCCCTACCACGCGATATGCCGCACCGGCTCTGCCCAAGGCTGATCCGTGCACGCTTGTAATTTTCGGTGCGACCGGCGACCTCACGCGGCGCAAGCTGATCCCAGCCCTCTACGATCTGGCTTGCGTCGGATGCATGTCGCCGCATTTCGACATCGTCGGAATCGGGCGCAAGCCGCTCTCGGACGACGAATTTCGGCGAGAGCTGGAAGAGGCCACGTCGCAATCGAAGGACGCTCGCAACTTTAATGCGGAAGTCTGGCGTGATTTTGCGAAGCGGATCACGTACCTGCGCGGCGATCCCAGCGATCCCGCAACTTTTCCTGCTCTCAGCGATCGCCTTCAAGAAATGCAGAGAGGGGGCGCGAGTGCGAATGTGCTGTTCTATCTCGCAACGCCGTCTTCCATCTTCAAAGAGATCATCGACGGCCTTGGCAGCGCTCGCCTGAATAAACGCGACAAAGGGTGGACGCGCGTTGTGGTCGAGAAGCCATTCGGCCGCGATCTCGAATCGGCCCGTGAACTCAACGAAGAGCTGCTCTCGGTATTTTCCGAAGAAGAGATTTATCGCATCGATCACTACCTGGGCAAAGAGACCGTCCAGAACATCCTAGTGTTTCGCTTCGGCAATCTCATTTTTGAGCCGGTGTGGAACCGCAATTACGTTGACTACGTCGAGATCACCGCAGCCGAGACGCTCGGCCTAGAGGGCCGTGCCAGCTTCTACGAAGAGACAGGCGCGCTTCGCGACATGGTCACCAACCACATGCTGCAATTGTTGAGTCTGACGGCGATGGAGCCCCCGGTCGCATTCGATGCTGATTCCGTCCGCAGCAAAAAGGTTGAAGTACTGCGCGCAATTCATCCCATGACGGTGAATCAGGTCGCCGCTTGCACAGAGCGCGGACAATACGGACCAGGAAAGATCGAGGGCAAGCCCGTCCCGGGATACCGGCAAGAACCGGGCGTCGCGAAGGACTCAATGACGGAGACCTACGCTGCGGTAACGTTCCACATCGACAACTGGCGTTGGGCGGGCGTGCCCTTCTATGTCCGGACTGGCAAGCGACTCTCACGCAACCTGACCGAGATCGCCGTTCACTTCAAGCGGACTCCGCAGGCGCTGTTTGCGCTCACGCCGGACGAGGACCTCAGCCGCAACACCGTAGCGTTCCGCATTCAGCCAAATGAAGGCATTGCTGTGGATTTCGACGCAAAGCGTCCCGGCACGGAGATGCGCACGGCGAACGTGCAGCTCAACTTCCGATATCGCGAGGCTTTTGGAACCAAGACTCCGGTCGCATACGAAACTTTGTTGCTCGACGTGATGCGCGGCGACGCAACGCTATTCACTCGACGCGACGAAGTGGAAGCAGAATGGCGGCTTACTACCCCAATCGAGAATGCCTGGCTCGAGCTTCCTCCTCCAAACTTCCCAAATTATGCCGCAGGAGGCGAAGGACCGGCTGACAGTGAGCGCTTAATTTCCGCCTCAGGACATCGCTGGAGATCTCTCGATCCCCTTGCGTGACGGAAGCTCTACCGGTTTGCCGTGGAGCCACACAAGTTGCTGCTGGCCTAAGTCACTGCCCAGAGTTGCTGCACATTCAGTGACTCTCCTTGGAAAAGTCAGGTACTACGCACAACACTGGCTCATTAGTGTTCATCTTTAAATGCAAAGCTCGAAAAGAGCGTTGAGGGGACGAGGGAGAGAACACCATGAGAAGTTTGTTTTTGACTGTAATGTTTTGTGCTCTTGCCTGCTTTGCTTTTGGACAGAGCAATGCAAGCGACTCGAGCGCTACCACCACGAAGACGCACAAGGCCGTTCAAAGCGACAACACCGGCAAGCAGGACGACTCCAAAGTCGCCGAGCGTCTGCAAAATGCGACCGACACGCTTCATGAGATTTTCGGAGCGCCTGACAAGGGCATTCCAGAAGAGCTGTTGAGCAAGGCGAAGTGCGTGATCGTGATTCCTGGCATGAAGAAAGCCGGCTTCGTGATCGGCGGCCGCTACGGTCGCGGCTTCTCCACCTGCCGTCTGGCGAACAACACCATGGCTTGGAGTGCTCCAGCGCCAGTGTTCCTGGGCGGCGGAAGCTGGGGTGCGCAGATTGGCGCCGAGGGCGTTGATGTTGTCATGCTCGTCATGGACGACAAGGGCGTTCAGCACCTGCTCTCCAGCAAGTTCAAAGTCGGTGTTGATGCAAGCGCCGCAGCGGGCCCAGTCGGCCGCTCCGCATCTGCCGACACCAGCTGGAAACTCAATTCGGAACTTCTGACTTACTCGCGCGCTAAAGGTCTATTTGCCGGTATCGAGCTGAACGGAGCCGAAGTGAAGCAGGATGAAGACACGACTAAGGGCCTGTATAGAAAGGATGTGACCTTCCGTCAGATCCTTGCCGGACAGGTTCGTCCTCCTGCCGAGGCCCGGCCGTTCCTCGCGGAAGTTCACCGCGACTTCGCCGAAGCCCGCGCCAGCAAGTAGTCCGGACAGCCCGATCGAAATGAGGCCTCGCTCCTTGCGGGGCCTTTTTCTTGCTTCCTGTGGCATCGTTGGGCGGCTCCCGGTAGATTAGAAATAGTGGTCACACTTGAAGATATCCAGCAGGCGCAGCAACGATTGCGCGGCGTGGCAGTGCGCACGCCGCTTCTGCGCACGTCATTTGCAGAAGGTGAACTTTGGCTGAAGCCCGAGAACCTTCAACCGATCGGATCGTTCAAGCTGCGCGGGGCTTACAACAAGATCGCATCGCTCTCTGGGGAGCAACGCAGGCGCGGGGTAATCGCTTACTCCAGTGGCAACCACGCCCAGGGCGTGGCTTATGCGGCGAGAGCATTCGGGTGCCGTGCGACGATCGTAATGCCCAGCAATTCCCCACAATTGAAACTCGAAAAGACGCGAGCGCTTGGCGCTGAGATTGTCATCGTCGGTCCTTCGAGCGACGAGCGTAAGACGCGCGCGGAGGCTCTGGCCGCTGAGCGGGGTTATGCCCTGGTTCCGCCTTATGACGATCAAGCAATCATTGCAGGACAAGGAACCATCGGTCTCGAGATCTTCGAAGGCTTGCCGGATGTCGATGTTGTGCTGGTGCAAGTCGGCGGCGGAGGGATGATCAGCGGCGTCGCCACTGCGGTGAAGAATGTTCGTCCGCAGGCACGCGTGTACGGAGTCGAATCGGAGCTTGCCGCCAAGGGCAAGGCGAGCTTCGAGGCTGGCGCCCGCGTCGCGTTCCCTGCCGAAGAAACTTCGCGGACGATTGCCGACGGCATGCGCACGCAGAGTTTGGGTGAATGCAATTTCGAACACATTCAAAAGTACGTCGATGGCTTCATCAGCGTGAGTGAAGACGAAATTCGCGAATCCGTTCGCCGCCTGGCCAGCGAAGCGCGTCTGATCGCCGAACCCAGCGGGGCTGTTCCGCTTGCGGCCTTCTTGTTTCATCGCGACGAGTTCCCCGCCGGCAAGACAGCCGCGATCGTCAGCGGCGGCAATATTTCGCCAGAAATGTTGCAGGACATACTATCTTCGGCGGAAGCGACACAACGATGATTCTCCTTTCGATGCACCTGCCCTAAAATGAGCTCCATGAGCAGAGTTCTGCTTTCTTTCTTCTTCCTCATGTCAATCACCCTTCCTGTCCGCCTGCACGGGGACGAGAATACTGAGCGCGCGGTGCCGGTTCAGCCTCGCAACCTTTATCTGTCACCTGACACAAACAGTCAGAAGCTGGCGGTCGTTGATCGCGGAGAAGAAGTTGCCGTGCTTGAGCATAGCGGCACGTGGCTTCACGTGCTCGCGTCAGTGGGTGAGGACAGGACCCAGGAATTTGCGGGGGCGCAACGCGATCTTTCCGGGTGGATCGAAGACAAAGGTCTGGTGCGAAAGACCACGCCAAATGGCGACCAGATATTGTTTGGCGAAGCCGCAGATTCCGAGGCTGAAGCCAGCCGTCGCGGCGGACGCAGAGGCGCCGACAAGGACGCTCTGCGCCTTTACCATCGCATCTCCGAATATTTTTCCAACTCTCCGCTTGCCGGCGAAGCTGCATATCGCTCGGCGGACATCGCGTGGCAACTTGACGTCGAGGACATGCGACGGCGTCCCTCGGCCAAGGAGCGCGATCCCTACATGCGACACCAGATGGACGAGGAGCAGATGCGCAAGGTCGAGAAGAAATATCCGCACACCAAATGGGCCGACCTCGCCGCCTTCGACCTGATCGACAACAAGCTCTGTGGCGACTGGCAGGGCGATCCCAAGTGTCCGGAAAAAGAAAGTTCTATTTACGAGAAGTATGCGGCGGAACATCCGCAGTCGCCCAAGGCTGCGGAAGCACTGTACGATGCGGCGTGGAGGCAATCTGCGCTCGTCGAGATCTATCGTGAACGCGAAGACCAGAAGAAGGCCGACGAGAGCCGCGCACGCGCCGCCGATCTCGCGCAACGCATCGCCCAGCAGTATCCCAATTCGGAATACGCGTATCGCGCGCAACGCCTCCTGTTCCTGTTGCAACAGAAACTCCCTACCTACGGCAGCACAAGCTGAATCATCCGGACATCTTTCGTTATCAAGCATTGGATTGCGCTCGCGTGTAGCGCCTGCACTTCTGGAGGATTGTTGAACGACTATCTGCTCTCTGTGATCCTTGGCGTCGTTGAAGGCTTGACTGAATTTCTTCCCGTCAGTTCAACGGCGCATCTCCGCATCGCCGAAGCGCTGATGCACATTGATCTGTCCAGCGGATACTGGAAGATGTACACGATCGTGATCCAACTCGGTGCGATTCTCGCGCTGCCGATCTTCTTCCGCCATCGCATCGCGAAGTTCCTCTCGACGTTCCCTCATGGCGAGCGAGGCGACCGCACTGCGTTGACCCATCCGCTGTCGCTCACGCTGATCGCTTTCGTGTGCACCGCAGGACCCGCATTTCTGCTTACGAAGATCATCGGTAAACATCTCGAGAGCCTGGCCATCATGGGCGCGGCGCTGCTGATTGGCGGCGTGGTGATGTGGATCGTCGATGCAATCTACGGAAATCACGGACCAATCGCGCATATGGAAGAGATGAGCCTGGGGCAGGCCATCTGGATTGGCCTGTGTCAGATATTGTCGGCTGTGTTTCCGGGGACGTCGCGGTCAATGTCCACCATCGCCGCCGGACAGCTCGCCGGCATGACGAGAAGCTCCGCCCTGGAGTTCTCGTTCTTCCTGTCGATCCCAACCATGTTGGCGGCAACGCTGTACGACCTTTTGCGCACCTTGCATCCGAAACACACCGAAGCCGCACAGGCGATCGCGCCCATACATGTGGACGCTCATGGCTGGATCGTGCTGTTGATCGGCACGGTGGTGTCGTTCGTGGTGGCATACTTCGTGGTCGCCTGGTTTATCCGCTGGGTGTCGCGACGCGGCTTTGTGCCGTTTGCCATTTACCGCATCATCGTGGGGATTGCGGTGCTCTTCTGGGCGACGAGGTAGGATTCAGGACAGGCCGTAGGTTCTTATCAAAAATGATAAGCTGTATTGAAACAGAATGGCTGAATGAAGCGCCGGCCGATAGAGTTCTTCAAGGCCAAAACGGGCTCTCGACCGGTGCAGCACTGGCTCGGTGGTTTGCTGGATGAAGTTCGTGGAAAAGTGCTGGCCCGGCATCGAGCTCCTGGCAGAGCATGGACCGACACTCGATCATCCGTAGACTTCCAGATGTCGAAGGCAAGTTGCGGGAGGTGGGGCTGAGATTTGGCAAGACTCGATAAAGGGTGTTGTATTTCTTTGACGAACTGCGGGTTGGAATCCTGCTCCACGGATTCACGAAGGACACAGAGGCGGAGGAGGAAGGTGACAAGAAGATTGCACGCTTGCGGACGAACGAACATCTCGAATAGAGGCTCGCACCAAGCGCAAAGAAGCCACCGCAGAGGCAAAACAGGTGACTATGAAAAGTTCCTGGGACACTTACTTGGCCAGGCTCAAAAAGCCGAAGGTCAAGGAAGCTTTTAAGAAAGAAAACAAAATACTCGATCTTGGGATTGCGCTCGCGCACCAGCGCAGGCGAAAGGGCCTGACACAGGAGCAGGTTGCGAGAAAGATCGGCACGAGCGCGCCGCAAGTCAGCAGAATCGAGAGAAAGCCCGAGCACACGAACGTACGAACATTAATGCGCTATGCGGAGGCGATCGGAATGACGCTCGACGTGAAACTGATCACTCGCCGGTGATTTTGTAAGACTCCCATGGGAACCTTCGCTCGCTTTCTGCAACTTCTCGCACTGGTCGTCTGGATTGGCGGCATCATTTTCTTTTCGTTCGTTGTTGCGCCCAGCCTCTTCGCGCTCCTTCCTGTCACTCTCGCGGGCGGCGTGGTAAGTCGCGCGCTCTCGACTCTGCACTACATGGGGCTGATTTGCGGAGCGATATTCCTCGCCGCCTCGCTGTTGCGGGACTTGCCCGGTCAGAAGCCGATGCGCGTGCTCGTACTTCTGATGATGCTCCTCACCGGCGTTTCACAGTTCGGCGTGACGCCGCAAATGCATCGCATTCGACAGATGATAGGTGCAGTCGAGGTTCTTCCTCCCAAGGACGCAGGCCGCGCCGCATTTGACCGTCTGCATGAGATATCGGTGATTCTGGAGAGTGTGGTTCTCCTGGCTGGTTTGGCGACAATCTGGATGTTGGGGCGGGAGGCAGAGCGGGGGAGGATGTAAGTCGGGGCTGTCGGCCTTCGGCTGTCAGCTTTCGGCCATAACATAGTGTCGTAGATTGACGGGTTTTCCAGACTTACGGCACGAACACCGCGGACTGACGAGGCTAGCTCTTGACCGAACGCCGAGAGCCGAGTGCCGAGAGCTCGCGCTTGTTCGCTATGATTCAGACGTGCAGACAATCGCCGCCCGCATCTCCGAAATCCGCGAACGGATTCACCGGGCTGCCGCTCGTGCGGGGCGCGAAGCTAATGCAATCGCTCTCATGGGCGTGACCAAAACTCAGCCCATAGAAAAGATCATTGCCGCCTACGAAGCTGGTCTGTGGACCTTCGGCGAGAACCGGGTGCAGGAGTTTGTGGCGAAGCGCGAGGGACTGAAGGAATTGAAGGGCGCAGACTTCGCGCTGATCGGCGCCTTGCAATCCAACAAAGTCAACAAGGCAGTCGAGCTTTTTTCTGCCATCCATTCTGTCGATTCGCTGCGACTCGCAGAACGGATCAATGCTGCTGTGCAACGGTCTGGAAGAACGCCGCTGCCAGTTGCAATCGAAATCAACACGGGCGACCCGGCCAAATCAGGATTAACACCAGACTCGCAAGAGCTCGACGACCTGCTGCGTGCCGCTGAGCGTTTGCCTTACATCCACATCGAAGGACTGATGACCATTCCGCCATTCACACCAGATCCTGAAGGAGCGCGTCCATACTTTCGCCAGTTGCGTGAACTCCGGGACAAGATCGCCGCGAGCAAGTTGCCGGGTGTCCGCATGGACCTGCTTTCCATGGGCATGTCGCACGACTTCGAAGTTGCGATTGAAGAAGGCTCCACGTGCGTGCGCGTGGGTACCGCTATTTTCGGCGAGCGGAGCCGACGAGCTTGATCCGAATCGGTGACCGTATTTTGGACGCTGCTCTTAGCTGAAAGATGGCCAGATCACCCGATCCGCGATAGTGTAGTGTCTCCACTTCGTCAAAGATGACTCTTTACATCGTTGTTCTCAGCATCGTCGTGCTGGTTCTGCTGACAGTGAGCCTTGCGCGAGTTCACACCGTCAAGACCAAGGCCGACTTCCTCGTCGCTGGACGCAGCCTACCTGCGTACGTCCTGATCTTCACGCTGCTCTCGTCGTGGATCGGCTCCGGCAGCCTTTTCGGCGGCGCGGAGAACGCGTTCCGCAACGGATTTGCGGCGCTCTGGCAAGCAGCGGGCGGCTGGACGGCATTGCTGGTAATCATCTTTGTTGCGCCGCGCGCGCGCAAATTCGCGCAGTACACGATCCCGGACCTGCTCGAGACCCGCTACAACTCCACTGCGCGCGTGCTGGGAGCGATCGCGATTCTCTTCGCCTTCACCGCCATTACCTCGTATCAATTCAAGGGCGGCGGCGACATCCTGCACATCATCTTTCCGCAACTCGACTCCGTCGCCCGTGACCAGTTTGGCTTCGCCCAAGGACATGAGCACCGCCTTGGCATGTGCATTGTCGCGGCGTTCGTGATTCTGTTCACGGCGATTGCTGGAATGTCCTCGGTCGCGTATATGGACCTGGTGATTGGCCTGCTCGCGACAGGCACCTGCATCGTCGCCGTGCCGATTCTTCTACACCACGTTGGCGGATGGAGTGGCGCACGCGCCATGCTGCCCCCGCACTACTTCACCCTCTTCGGGCATTTCGGATGGGTGAACGGCGTGAATCGCGGCACAGGCACTGCCTTCATTCGGTCTATGGAATTCTTTTTGCCGACAGCGCTGCTGCTGCTCGGCAATCAGACGATGTACCAGAAATTTTTCTCGGCCAGGTCGGAACGCGACGCGAAAATTGCAGTGTTCGGATGGATCGGCGGCACCATCATCCTAGAAACGCTGATCGTAACCATCGCAGTGTTGGGTGCCGCGCTCTTCCTGCATGCGCCCGATGTGATTCCGCGCGAAATCATTCCCTATACCGCTGCGCGCGGCCTGCCCGGAATCGTCGGCGCGTTGTTGATGGGCGCGATTTTTGCCAAGGTGATCTCGACGGCGAACAATTATCTGTTCTCGCCGGCCACAAACCTCGTCAACGATATCTATGCGCGCTTCATCAACCGGAGCGCGTCAGATCGGTCTGTGCTGATCGTGTCACGGCTGATGGTCGTGCTACTGGGAATTTTTGCGCTGATGCAGGGAACTCTGTGGGAATCGATCCTGACGATGTCTCTGTACGCTTACACCATCTACTCGGCAGCGATTACGCCAGTAGTGATGTGCGCATTTTTCTGGAAACGTGCAACCGCTGCGGGAGCGATCGTGTCGATTGCTCTCGGTACTGTCATCACCATCATATGGAACCTGCAACAGCAGGTGCTCGCAGATAATCGACCGACGTTCATCCCCGCAAATTGGCTGCAACGTGACGCGATCTTCCCTGCCCTGATTATCTCGGTCGTGTCGCTGGTGACCGTAAGCCTGCTCACTCCCGCGCCGAGCCGGGAGCGATGGGCCCCGTTCGAGAGCGTGGAAGCCACGAGCATCGACAGCTAGCTGGCGAAATCGACAGATTGTTAGGGCACTGACTCCGCAGTAAATGGCGCGTGTCTTGTTGCTTACGCGGCGCACAAGGCTGCGCACAGATCCGACGGACCTCACGGATAAATTCCGAACTCGGTTAAACCGAAGTTACGGCTGGCTATTTCTCAGTGCCCCAAACGTAGAGAAACTTTGCATCCGCGGCAGTCGCCAGCGGTCGATTCAGCTTGTGGCTGGCGCGGTTCAGGGCAGAGCGCACGTTTTCCTTCGAATCACTGAGTTCGCTGAGCGGGATCTTGAGCGCGTGCCCCTCTCTCAAATCTCCAAGTTCCGCAAGAATCGCAGATACGATCCCCTTGTGCTTACCATTGCGGCCCTGAGGCACATCGATTTTGGCGATTGTGGCGAAGCGCTTCGCTTTGCCGGTAGACATTTCATCCTCCCGATACGTAAACGTATCGCTAAGCTAAGCATAATCTACCCTTGATTAGACCTACTCTGTAATAAAAGTTTTGCCTCGTTATCGCCCTGGGGCGCATGTCGGCGCATTTCGGCGGCCAAGCTAAGCACTTCATCCAGCTAAACGCCTGCTATCCCGCGAACAAAGGATTCTCCCCGTATTGATTTACAAGGACTAGCTTCAAGAGGAAGGAAGATTCAGCAAATGGCCAAACGTAAACAACTCTTCGAACGCGTCCCATTGCACGACATCAGCCACGTGCTCGGCGATAAGAAGCCTGTGGGAAGTCCGCCGGAAACCGATTCTGACAGCCTGAATGAGTCGAGACCTCCGGCGTCAAAAAAGCCCACGACAATCGTGCAGAGAAATCCGTTAGCCCGCAAAACGTGGACCAAGACAGATGAGGAAGATCATTCTCTTCTGTTGTGGCTCAATCAAGACATATTCCGCAAACAGGGGGAGCGGGCAACACAAACCGTTATTCACGATCCGCTGGCGAGCACCAACAAACGCTACCTTGCTCTGGCAGACACGGCATTGGGTAAGAACAACGAAAAATCCAAAAGTAAAGACAAGCGAGGAAGGACTGGCAATGCGATGAATTTCGTCGGCAAAGCGAGCGAGCGACGGATATTGCACTCTTGGAAAGAAATCTCTTCATATGTGGGATGCGGAGTACGTACCGTGCAGCGCTACGAGCGACTACTGGGATTCCCGGTACGTCGATCGATGGACAAGTCACCAAGTTCAGTAATGGCTTTCTGCGATGAAATCGATCAATGGTTGGAACAAAGACCCATGCGGCAGCAGAGACCGATAAATGACCGCGTGTGTCCTTTGTGCTCTGGGACGGGCGTGTTCGTCGCCCCGGAACGCGGAGACCGCGATTCAAGTGACTGCACCCTATAAGGTAAGTCTCGGAAAGCGCCGGAGGGCGCGAGATTCTCCGGCCTAGGCCGTTAATCAATAACACCAGCTCTGATAAGCGTCATGTCAGGACGGTGCCGCCCCTAGCGGCCTTCAACATTTCTAAAACATTAGCCCACGCCCCTTACGGCCATCGGCTGCAACATATCGCGCCTGTGGCGCTGACCGGCTGTCTATCCCTTTTGCGTGGGTTGCTTTTGCTTATCTGAGGATGGCTTGGCGATGTTTACTTGCTGGCCCTCTTCGAGCGAGTCTGGAGGATTCACGATTAGCTGGTCGTTGGACTGCAATCCGTCCAGCACCTCAACCGCGCTGCCGTAGTCTCGTCCGATGGTGATTGGTCTGAGTTGCACTTTGTTGTCCGCTCCGAGGACTGCCGCGCGCGGTCCTTCTGCGCGGAAGAGCAGCGTGTTAATCGGCACGGTGAGGCGCGGCGTATCGATGTGCGCGGCGAAATGAATTTGCGCATAGGCCCCGGGCAGGAGTTTGCCGGTTGGATTCGGCACATCGACTTCCGTAAGCAATGTTCGGGTCGCGGGATCGATGGAATCAGCGGTGCGCACGACTTTGCCTTCAAACTTCTGTCCGGCGTACTCGCTTTGCTCGAGAAACGCCTTCATGCCGATGCGTATCGCCGGGCTGTAGCTCTGGGGCACGTTGATGTACACGCGCAGGGGATCGACCTGTGCGACATTGAAGAGCTGCTGATTGGGCGAACTGCCGGCGTTGATCAGAGCGCCGACATCGACGTTGCGCCTGGTGAGGACGCCTGAAAATGGCGCGTAAATATGCTTGAACGATTCCAACTGCTCCAGCCGGCGCACATTCGCTTCTAGAGCGGCCAGATTGGCCTGCGCCTGGGCAAAGCCGCTTACCTGCTGATCGGCCTCCTGCTGGGAAACGGAATCACTCTTCCGCAAGTTCTGCCAGCGATCCGCGGATATCTTTGCCAAAGACAATTGCGCTTCCGCCTGCTGGCGTGCGGCCCGCGCCTGCATCAACTCCTGATCGACTTCGGGTGTATCGATGTCGGCCAGCTTGTCACCCTGCTTCACACGCGCTCCGATGTCCTTATACCAATGCAGAAGATAGCCATTGGTGCGGGCATAAATGGGCGATTCCTTGAAGGCCTGCACGTTGGCAGGCAGAACTAGTTCCTCGTGAGACTGCTCGGTCGTGGGCCGGATCACCGTCACGCTGGGCGTGGCCAGTCGCTCGGTTTCAGCCGCCAGCGCCTTCTTCTCGCCCACTTTGCTGGCGACGGTAATCACGCCAGCGATCACCAAAACAACGATGACGGCGCCGACGATGACACCGGTCTTGCGCCCACGATTGGCGCGAGGCGGAGACTGCCTCTCCTCGTACAGATCCCGCTCTTGCTGTGGCGCAGGGTTCATGACTTCTATCTGACCCACGATTCTATGCTCCCTTTCTACTTACTCTTCGTGGACCCACTTGGGTCCGAGATCCTGAGTTCCGCCTGCTCCGGTGCGACGGCCGTGCACCATGGTAAACACAGTCGGAACAAAAAAGAGGGTTGCGACCGTGGCAAACAGCAGTCCGCCGATCACGGCGCGGCCGAGCGGAGCATTCTGCTCTCCACCTTCGCCGAGTCCGAGCGCCATCGGCACCATG
>CAZLIE010000051.1:19602-25975 GCA_964559345.1 uncultured Terriglobales bacterium | reverse complement strand
GTGCTGCTCGCTGCCAACAATCGCGTCGATCTCGCGACCGTACGCATGGCGCTTCCGGCAGCTGCGTCAACGAATACCGGATCGTCGGTCAGGGTGAACGGACATGGCACGCTCGCCGAGCGCGTGGACGAAGTGGAACGTCAGATTATTTTCCAGGAACTGGAACGCCAACAACACCACATCACCAATACCGCCAAGGCGCTCGGCCTGGAACGCAGCCACTTCTACAAGAAATGCCAGCAGCTTGGGATTGATCTGGCGAATGTGCGCAAGGGTCTAGCGTAGAAGAGCATGCCTTCAGGCACGTGTAGAGTTAACTGACTTGTTAACCCTGGCTTGGCGTGAAAAATTTCATCGATCTCGACGTTTAAAGGACTTGGGCGCCAAGATCCCGGAGTGATCCCGAGAGACGCTCGGGATTGGGCCGGGATTCTATTCGAATTGTGCAAGCTGGAAACAAAGACGTTTTAGGGGCGCCTTTTTTAAAAGCCGCTGTGCTATTTTCGGCATCCGTTGCTCTTGTGCAAAAGCTTTGATGACAGCATCTTCAGCCGTCCCGCCGGGTGGCGGGACCTCTGTGTGGCTGGCGATGAAGTTAAGAGCCGCGCAGGGCCCGGTCGATACCGATCTTCTCCTGCACCAGCGCAGTCAGTTGCACAGCATCGTTTTTGCGCTCGGCATCGGCGATGCTGGCGCTTAGATCACGCTTGCGGCGCTCTAGCTTGCGCCTCCGTAGTGCCTCAATCGCCGACGCGATCAACTCTTGCGTGAGCTCATCCGTCTCCTGCAGGAGAATTGCGGCCAACTGGCGATTGTTCCATTCTGAATTTTCGGCCTCCATTGGCGATAGCAACGATTGCAGCAGAGTCTCCGACGGCAAACCCTGGACCAGATTCTCGCTAACGAGCACTTCAACTGCAGCTGCGCGCAAATCTTCCGTTTCCGCGGATGCGCCGGGAGCGAGCAGCCGGATCAAAATCTTCTCCGCCTCGCTGATCTGCGGTTCGGCTGGAGGCTTGAATTCCGCAGAGCGCGTGGTGGCGGCGTGGCGAAGCTCCTGGCGCAGCAGCGCCGAATCGATGCCCAATTTCTGAGCGACATTGTTCGCCAGTTCATCGCGGATGATGGCCTGCGGGACGCGCCGGATATATGGCAGCAGGAATTTAATCGCATTGGCTTTGCCTTCCGGCGTCTTCACGGGAAAAGTATTCGCCGCCCGCCCAATCAGGAATGAAAAGTAATCGGGGGCGTGCATCAGAGCATCGGCATACGCCTTGGCTCCTTTGCGGCGAATGAACAGATCGGGATCAAATCCGGCCTCGAGCGTGACTACCTTCACCTGAAATTCTTCCTCGATGAGGACGCCCAGCGATCGCTCCGTTGCCGCCGCGCCGGCGGTGTCCGGATCGAAACTGACGACAACATTCTTGGTGAAGCGCCCCAGCAGCCGCACTTGCGCTTCAGAAAACGCGGTGCCGGACGTGGCAATCACATTATTAAAGCCGGCGGTGAAGACCGAAATGCAATCGACATTGCCTTCCACCATGATCGCGTACTTGAGAGTGCGAATGGCTTCTTTGGCCTTATCGAGATTAAAGAGGACGCGTCCCTTGGAGTAGATCGGCGTCTCGGGAGAATTTAGATATTTCGGTCCGGCCTTTTCGTCGGTTGCAAGCGTGCGTCCGGTAAAGGCAATGACCTTGCCTTGTTCGTTGCAGATGGGAAACATCACCCGGTTGCGAAACTTCGAATAAATCGATCCCGCTGAATTCGATTGCTCGTCCTGCTTCCAGGAGAACAATCCCGACTGCTTCATGAGCTCTTCATCTGCCATGGGGCGCAGCCGGTCGCGCAGTAGAAAGCCGGAATCGGGCGCAAAACCAATGCGGAACCGGCGAAGAGTGTCGTCGTTCAGTCCACGGCCGGCGAGGTATTCGCGCGCCCTCGCTCCTTCAGGACGCCGTAATTGCTCCTCGAAGAAGGCACACGCGCGCTCATGGAGGTCGAGCAGAACGCCGCGCTGCTTCGCCTCGAGGGCCTCGCCCGGTCCGGAGAAGTTCTGCCGCGGCATGGGGACGCCCATCTTTTCGGCGACCCGCCGCAACGCTTCCGGAAAAGTTATGTTTTCAATCTTCTGGACGAACGAAAACACGTCGCCTGACACCCCGCAGCCGAAGCAGTGAAAAAACTGGCGGGCAGCATGAACCGAGAAAGATGGCGATTTTTCCTTGTGGAACGGACACAATCCGCTGAAGTTCTGCGCGCCAGCTTTCTTCAGCTGTACGTAATCGCCGATGATGCGGACGATGTCCGTCTGCTGCTTGAGAGTATCGGCGAAAGAACCGGGCGTAAGCATCTATGGTCGATTGTGTCTGAGACGGGCAGTTTGTGCACGCAGAAGATGTTGTGAAGAGCTGTGGATAACGAGGTATTTCGGTTTGCGCGGATGAGCCGACTTCGACCGCCGAACGTCTTCCGTTTGTTTTCAGTGGATGTGAGGACTCTGCGGCGTTCCGTGGAGGGCTCTTCTGGGATGATTTACTACGTGGACGTCGAACTGGAGCGGGATGTCCTTGGGCGGAAAACAGGCGTTGTCGTTGCAAGCCTGGTATCGGAGCTGGCCATGAACGGTGAAGTCGCCGGTATTCGCAGTTCGGGCGGCGCTCAGCCGGGCCTTTACAATGAAAGGCCCTGAGTAAACGCTCAGCTTCTCGCTCGGATCAAAGGGGAAGCTGAGGTCCATGCCCGGCGGATAGATGACTCCGCCAGCGGCCAAATCGCTTGGCGGCTCCAGCTTCAGGCTTGTGGGAATGAGCAGCTCAGACCGCGGACGGTTCGAATTAATGTGGTATCCCTGCTTTACCCGGAAATGAAGATCGACCTGGGCTGGTTTGCCCGGCGCAATTGTCGGATTCGAGGCTCCTTCGAAACTGACGTACATACGCGCCAGCTTGGGTTCGTCGGTGGCGCTCAGGAGAGATGCCGAAGCCAGAAGAAGCGTGAGCAATGCAGCTTTTCGCATGTCAACTTGCAGAGACAGCGGGTTTGGAACGCGACTCGCTATTCGCGGGTGGAGGCGTGGCATTCGGGGCGGCGGCGAGCGTCTTCTTGATGTCAGCTTCAATTTCGGCACGTTCCACCAGGCCGGCGCTTGAATTGATTACCGTGCCGTTGCGGTCGATGAAGTAAGACGTCGGCAAACCAATGGCGCCATAGGCGTCTCCGACTTCATCCTGCCCTTGAAGCACGGTGTAGTTGACACCCATTTCTTTGGCGAACTTCTGGATTGCCTCGGTGCCAGAATCGTCAAGCGCAACGCCCACGATTTCAAATCCCTGTGGACCGTACTGCTTCTGGAGTTCGACAAACCAGGGCATTTCCACTTTGCATGGACCACACCAGGTCGCCCAGAAGTTCAGGAGAACGGCTTTGCCCCGGAAGTCGGACAGCTTTACGAGTTTGCCCTGAAGGTCCTGCAATGTGAAGTCCGGGGCCGGCTTACCGATGGCGTCGCTGCCGAGCGTAAGCGTTTGCGCTCCGGGAGCGACCGCGGAAACTTTCGGATGCCGCGAACTGCGGACACCCGCGTAGATCATCACAGCGACAACCAGAGTAACGATGAGAATTGCGGCTGCATTGCGTCTCACAGCGAATACCTCAAGGCCAGATTAACTCCTAAAGATGTCATAGGGCAAAGCGGTTCAGGAAGCCCAGATATCCCGAAAGCACCGTGAAATGACGCGTCACAAACAGTGCGCCGATGAAGATGAGCAACACGCCGCTGGCCACTTCCACTGCATGTAAATGACGCCGGAAGCGTCCATAAAACGCCAGAAATCGATCGATTCCGAGCGATGTCAGCAGGAATGGTACTGCCAGTCCGAGTGAGTAGATGGCAAGCAGCCCGATTCCACGCGATACGCTCTTCTGCGATGCGGCAATGGTGAGGATCGCCGCCAGGATCGGTCCAATGCAGGGCGTCCAACCGAAGGCAAACGCGAATCCCACGAGAAACGATCCCCAGGCGCTCTTGCCAGCCCCTACATTGTGCATCCGTTTGTCAGCGTAAAGAGCGCTGATCTTCAGAACGCCAGTGAGATGCAGGCCGAACAGGATGATGATCACCCCGGCAACCTGCCCGATGATGCCCTTATATTCGCGGAGCAGCCTGCCAATGCTGGTGGCGGCGGCCCCGAGCATTACGAAAACGAGAGTGAATCCGATGATGAAGGTTAGCGAGTTAACCAGCACGGCTCGTGAGTGGCTGGACTTGTCACGCAGATCTTCGACCGAAGCGCCGGAAATGAGCGAAACATATCCTGGCACGAGCGGCAGTACGCACGGGGAGAGGAATGACGCAATTCCTGCGACAAACGCTCCCAGCACCAGCGGAAGGCTCTGCATAGGCTTATCTTACCTACTCTGAAGCGTCACAGAGCAGGCATTTGCACTACATATGATGACGAAGGCCTATATTCGTTACAGGAAAATCGCAAGCGGAATCGAATTCGTTAGTTGTGAGTCGCAGTTGGCTGCGCGGGCGGAGTACGTCGTTCGCCGGTGTACATGCGGTCGATTCCAAGCACGATGGGTGTACCGGAGTGCAGGCCGGTCCAGCGCTCGGATACGACGATCGAATTCGTCGGGTTCTGCGGATCGTATTTCACCGAAGTCGGGACGCCGATCCTGCAGTTATGCAGATCAACGTACTGGCGCAGGTAGGTTACATCCTGCGACGCCTCATACTGCACTCCGGCAACGTCGTAGTTGTAGATGAGCAGCTGCGACGCATTTGGCTCGCCGGCATTCAGCTCGAGAACGTCGATGACGGTGCCGTCGATGAGCCGACCTAGCTTGTCGAGGCGATCGCGGCGTTCGCGCTCGCGCTCTTCCGCGGTCTTCTTCTGACCTCTGGCGAAATGCAGTGCGGTCAACCCTCCAGCAAGAAGAACCCCGCTGACCACCGCATAGAGACGAAGAGAGGCAAACATGTTTTGCACGACTAGCGAGGCGTTCGTTGCCGACACGCACCATAAAGCTTACCGTAGACGCGGTTTCCTACCTATCGAGCTTAAGCCTTATTACCTTCCGTCCGGAGATGAAAGAGTGGCTGACAGGCTTGACAGTACTCAAGCCAGCAGGAACTTGCCGAGTTATGTTGCGGATTTGCTACTCGCCATAGAATGACAGTTTGTTCCTGCTCGCCAACGTCGCGCTGATTCTTTGGCTATACCTGTTCTTCGGCCATGGAGCATTCTGGCTCGTCCATCGCAATCTGATTCAAATGCGTATCCCCGGCGAGCAGCCCTCGGTCGCGATTATTGTTCCCGCGCGGAATGAAGCTCCCGTGATTGGCCGGAGCGTTACCTCTCTGCTTCGTCAGGATTATCGCGGAGAGCTGCATCTTCTCGTGATCGACGACAACAGTAAGGATGAGACGGCGAGAGTCGCAATCAAGGCGGCAAAGAGCCAGGATCGGAGCGAATCATTTCAGTTGATAACCGGCATGACCCTGCCGCAAGGCTGGACAGGCAAGGTTTGGGCCATGCAGCAGGGATGGAATGCTGCCCGGCTCTTTAGTCCCGAATATGTGCTGTTCACAGATGCAGATATTGAACATGAACCGGGTGCTCTGGGCGCGCTTATTGCTCAGGCACAGTCAGGCTCGTATGACTTGGCATCCGTGCTGGTGAAACTTCGGGCGAACTCTCTTGCCGAAAAGCTCCTGATTCCGGCATTTGTGTATTTCTTCTGGATGCTCTACCCGCCGTCCCGCATCTCCAGCCGGAGCAGCCGGGTCGCAGGCGCCGCCGGGGGCAGCATGTTAGTTCGCGCTCAGGTGCTGGAGGCACACAATGGACTCGAATCAATCAGCAACGAGATTATTGACGACTGCGCGCTCGCTGCGGTGGTGAAGCGTGGTGGTGGCCGTCTTTGGGCTGGGATGACCACCGAGGCGCGCAGTCTGCGTTCGTACCAACGCTTCCGCGAGCTGCGCGAGATGATTGCCCGAACAGCCTTCAATCAACTGCGGCATTCAGCCCTGGCGCTTCTGATCTGCATTGCCGGAATGCTGATTGTCTTTGTCGCTCCAGTAATGCTCCTCGGATTCGGCAAACGAGTTGTGCTCATGGAAGCCATCGAGGCATGTGCGCTGATGATTGTCAGCTATCTTCCTGTGGTTCGCTTCTATCGGGTACGCATGGCTTACGCGCTCACGCTTCCAATCGCGGCGGTGTTCTACACGTACGCCACCATCTATTCAGCCCTGAAATATTGGATCGGCAGAGGTGGGCAATGGAAGGGGCGCGTTCAGGACGGGTAGGTTTGACCCGTCGAAAGCGCGTAGCTATCCCATTGCCTTTTCGAGATC
>CAZLIE010000051.1:0-19592 GCA_964559345.1 uncultured Terriglobales bacterium | reverse complement strand
ATCCATCTAAAGCTCGCCCATAACGTGCGACGGCCCTTCAACTACTTTCGCTTCACCCGGTGGAGCTATCCCATCGCCTTTTCGAGATCTTTGATCTTCGCCTTCTCCCAATCTTTGGAAAACTTCTCCAAGCCAATATCGGTCAGAGGATGATGGAACATCATCTCCAAAACTTTGAACGGCATGGTGCCAACGTGGGAACCCGCTAGAGCTGCATCCATCACATGCATCGGATGGCGCAGCGAGGCCGCGAGTACCTGAGTGGAATAGCCGTAATTTCTATAGATTTGGACGATGTCGCGGACGAGATCCATGCCATTGGTGCTGATGTCGTCGAGGCGCCCGACAAATGGGCTCACGTAAGTTGCTCCGGCTTTCGCCACCAGCAGGGCTTGCGTCGCGGAGAAGCAGAGGGTCATGTTGACCTTGATTCCTTCGTCGGTGAGAGTCTTGCAGCCTTTTACGCCCTCACGCGTGGTCGGAAGTTTCACGACAACATTGCGGTGCCACTTCGCGTAATTGTGGCCTTGCTCCAGCATGCCTTCGAGATCCGTGGCGGTGACTTCCACGCTCACGGGGCCATTCACGACGTTGCAGATCTCGAGAATCGATTCCTTGAATGGCTGGCCTTCTTTTGCCACGAGCGATGGATTGGTGGTGACGCCATCGAGAACGCCCATCGCCTGACCTTCGCGGATTTCCTTTATGTTTGCCGTATCCAGAAAGAACTTCATGCGCATTGATCTCCAATAGGTGAGATGTCCTGATCTAGGGTTCGGGAATCACAAAATTCGTGAGAGTTCCCAATCCGGAGATGCTGACCTGCACTGTGTCGCCAGCTTTCAAGGGACCGACTCCTGCCGGAGTTCCCGTAAGGATGAGATCGCCGGGAAACAGCGTCATCACGCTGCTGACATAGCGAATAACGGTAGCTAGAGGGAAGATGAAATCGCGCGTGTTGCCGTGCTGCCGCACTTCGCCGTTCACGCGAGTTTCGACGTCCAGAGCGTCAGGAGCGACTTCATCGCTGACGAACGGTCCCACTGGACAGAACGTGTCAAAGCCTTTTCCCCGCGTCCACTGCCCATCGCTTTTCTGCAGATCGCGAGCAGTGACGTCGTTGGCGCAAACGTATCCGCGGACAAATGACAGGGCTTCCGATGCATTGGCATGTCTGCACTTGCTGCCGATCAAGACTGCCAGTTCGCCCTCGTAGTCCACACGCCGGGAGATTTTCGGCATCACAATCTGACCCTCGGGACCGAGCAGAGATGAAGATGGCTTGAGGAAGATCAGAACATCTTTGGGAACTTCATTACCCAGTTCGGCAGCATGGTCGCGGTAGTTGCGCCCGACGCACACGATCTTCGACGGATTCACAGGAGCGAGCAGCCTGGCCTCGCTGAGTGGGATCGGCTGCATTTCTTCCTCGCGAAAGACGCAGACTCGATCCTCTTCCGGAGGAGGAATGCGGCGGACGATGACGTCGTCACCATTCTGCGTTTGAACTTCTCCATATTGTGGCCCATCGGACGTGGGAAATTTGCAGTAGCGCATAGATCAAGCTTACTTCGGGAAGGACTCCGACGCCTCTTCGGACCGGGCGCTCTCGTTATTTCGCTGATCAACAGCAGAGACGGAGTAGAAATATGTGTTGCCGGGCTGAATGGCAGTATCGCGGTAGGCTGGGGCGGCGATCGGCTGCTGATTTAATTTGCGCGCGGCCGACACAGGGTCGTCTCCACTTCGGCGATACATGAAGTAGCCGGCGAGATCGCGATTCGTGTCGGGGTCCCATGTCAGATCGATGGACGGTTGCTGTCCCGCGAAGTTGCCGGAAAAGACGGCTTGCACTCCGGTGGGAACTGCTGGTGCGAAAATATCATGCGCGAATACCGTGACCGGCTGCGAGCTCGAGCCTTCAAACGAAACAACTCCGTTGGGAAGTTTTGCCGTGGCAGTAAGAACCAAGCGATAGCTGTAAGTCTTCTCCCACGCGAAGCTCTCATCACGCAGCTCGGTTTGTTTCGTCTGACCGGCTGAATCAATTTCCAGCGGCGAAGTGGCGACGGTGATCTCCTGCGGCGAGCCCGGCTCCTTTCTTCTGAGTTGCAGAGTCTGGGGAACTCCCGCGCCGTTTGTGGTGATCTGCGCAGTCGCGACAATCGCGTCGGCCGTGGCGCGAGTAGTAATCGGATCTTTGACGATCGACACTGAGACTGCAGGCACCTGGACTTGGTTGGATAGTCCAGCGCTTCGGCCGCGGTCGTTTTCGACCTGAAGTGAGTAGATCGCGTAAGCATCCGCCAAAGCATTCTGCGATGGCAACTGGTCTATTGCAGTGGCAGTTTTTGCATTCGGAGGCGCGAGCGGAACGGAACCGACTTCGTCGCAGCGATCCGAATGCGGAATGTCCATCCCGCGGCAAATCTTGGTAGGACCACGATGTCGAAACGCAGCTCCGTCGGTGGTCTGGCGCGGTGGCGTCCACGTGAGTCGCACTTCGCCGCCATTGCGCTCAGCTCTGAGGTCGCTGACCGGCACCGCAAGATTCAGCGATGGGGGCTGTGGCGCGCCGGGCGTCCCACATCCGCACAAGATGGCAATGATGATCAGGCCGGCTGCATAGAAACCGTTGGTCGCGCGCATGGAAGCGCTCAGGCTACCAGATGGCAGCTACAATCTGGTACTCCGCTCGTGACTATCAGACTCAACAAGCTTGTAGCGGCCCTGATGTGCTCTTTCGTCGCATCTGCTTCTGGCATAGCGCAGTCGCAACCGGACTCGCGGCTGAAGGAAAAGCTTGCGCTGGTCGAGCCGCGAGGATTCGTGATGGTGAACGGCGAAAACATCAAAGATCTTCAGGCGTTATTTCCCGGCGACAAAGTTCGTACCGGCGAGAATGGCAGGGCTATCCTCGAACTCAGACTCGCGACCGTTACGTTGGCGGCGAAATCGTGCGCGACCTACCAAACTTCGTCGAGATAACTTGCGGGACGACCCTGATTCAGACCAAAACCAGGACGACAGCCCTGGTGTGCAAGGTGTCGATTCTTCCCGCGAGTGATGACGCGGAGTACATTGCCAGCCTCAGTCGTGATTACGTCGTGATGATTAGTAAACGAGCTGAGCGGATGCTGGATTCAGAGAAGGAATGAATCCCGCTCGCGGCCGGAACGACCTTCACCCGGCACAGATCGGAACTGTGCCGGATCAGTCCGCGAACGCAGCCGGCTCCATTGCCGCACATGCTGCCACCAGTTCGGCGACGTGCGCCGCGGTTGCAGCAACGGGAGCCGCCGGAGGCGCAGGAACTACAGCAGCCATCGCTTCTCGCAACAGTGCGACGCGTGCAACGAATAGCGTCGGCAATACGAACCCTCAGTAGTGGCTGTCGCCCGCAAGTCAGTGTCCTGGGATCACCGGAGGAGCTGCTGCCTGGCCGAACGTTGACAGCCGAAAGCCGACCGCCTCTGTGTGGTACGCTCCGCCTAAGCATGGAATCTGGGGTTCAGATACAGGAAGGGCAGCCGGTTAGCGACACTGGCGCCTCGTCCAGTCAGGGCAAGCTGCTGTTTGACTTCTGGTATCCGGCGATGCTCAGCCGAGCTCTGCGCGGACGGAAGCTCGCGAAGGCCATCCTGCTTGGCCAGCCTCTTGTGCTTGGCCGGGATGCAAATAGCCGCGCGTTCGCGATGAAGGATATCTGTCCGCATCGTGGCATTCCTCTTTCGTGCGGGCGCGTTGAAGGCCAGGAGATCGAGTGTTGCTATCACGGCTGGCGTTTTGATGTTCATTCCGGCACATGCACGACCATCCCTTCGTTGACTGACGATTCGCGCATCAAGCCGGAAAAGATCCACGCGACCTACTATCCGTGTCAGGAGCGGGACGGATACGTTTGGGTCTTCATGGCGGAGTCGCGCAGTTCGGCGGTAACTGCGCAGTCGGTTCCTGAGCTCCCGATACACAGCCGCAAATACAAGATCACGCATCTCTCGGCGGATCTGCCTACCAACGTCGATCATGGCGTGATTGGACTGATGGACCCTGCTCATGGTCCGTTTGTCCATCAATCGTGGTGGTGGCGGACGCGCCGCAGCATCCACGAAAAGCACAAGACCTTTGAGCCGATTCCAATGGGCTTTCGCATCCGCACACACACGCCGAGCGCCAATAGCGGTGCGTATAAGTTATTGCGTCTCTATGGCGACGAAGTAACCACCACCATCGATTTCACGCTGCCCAACATTCGCGTCGAGCAGATTCGCATTGGCGACCACTGGGTAACCAATCGCGCGGTTGTCACTCCCATCGACCAGAGCCGTTGCCGGATCGACTTCTGTGCGGCCTGGAACATCTTCTCTGGTGTGCCGTTTGTGAAGGCGATCTTCAACGTATTCGCCCGGAAGTTCATTCGCCAGGACCAGCAAACCATGGAACTGCAGGCGGAAGGGCTACGCCATAATCCGCCGTTGATGCTGATCGACGATGCCGATCGGCTCGGCAAGTGGTATTTCCAGTTAAAGACCGCCTACCTTAGATCCAGGGTTACAGGATTGCCGATGGAGCATCCGATCCCCGGTCCAGTCACCCTGCGCTGGAAGAGTTGAGTCCTCGCCAATTTGTGCAACATTTCACCCTGCCGGCAATCAAACGTAGGTATGTGGATGAATGTCGGCAAAATTCATGCGCCCGGTGACAAATTAAACTGTACCCATCGGGCTTTTTTGATAGAGTTCCACACCTGCGGTAGACCGATACATCTGGATTTCTGCTCGGTTAAGAAGCTCGCTTGAGCAACCCCCGCTCAGCGTGACGAGAGCCTGCTTTGGGCGTAGTATGCTCCCGCCAATCCCTCACCATTGCCGCCTTCGAGGAGATTTCTCGTGGACACAAAACAGCTCGATCAGCTCACAGTGAATACCATCCGCACGTTGAGCATGGACGCGGTGCAGCAGGCCAACTCCGGACATCCGGGAACTCCGATGGCGATGGCGCCGGTGGTGTACACGCTTTGGAACCGCGTGATGCGCTTCGATCCGGAAGATTGCATTTGGCCAAATCGTGACCGCTTCGTGCTGTCGATCGGGCACGCTTCGATGTTGCTGTACTCCATTCTCCATCTCAGTCAGGTGAAAGCCGTCGATTCCAACTACGAGCAGGTTGGTAAAGTGGCAGTCACGCTGGACGACATCAAACGCTTTCGCCAGCTCGATAGCCGGTGTGCCGGACATCCCGAATACCGATGGTGTTCCGGGGTGGAAACCACAACAGGTCCGCTCGGGCAAGGAGTGGCCACGAGTGTCGGCATAGCGATTGCCGGCAAGTGGCAGGCTTCATACTTCAACAAGCCGGATTTGGAGATGTTCAACTACAACGTTTACGCGCTCTGCGGAGACGGTTGCATGATGGAAGGAGTCTCCAGCGAGGCCGCGTCGCTCGCGGGACATCTCAAGCTCTCGAACCTTTGCTGGATCTACGACAACAATCACATCAGCATTGAGGGCAACACGTCTCTGGCCTTCACCGAGGACGTTGCTACCCGCTTTATGGGCTATGGATGGAACGTACTAAGAGTCAGCGACGCGAACGATCTCGACATGCTGGAACTCGCGTTCGCAACGTTTCATAAGACAAGCGACCGTCCGACTCTGATCATTGTTGACAGCCACATCGCGTATGGCGCGCCGCACAAGCAGGACACCAGCGGCGCGCATGGCGAGCCCCTGGGCGAAGAAGAGATCAAGTTGACGAAGCGCAACTATGGCTGGCCCGAAGATGCGAAGTTCCTGGTTCCCGACGGCGTGCTCACCCACATCCAAGCCGGACTCGGTAAGCGTGGTGGAGAAGCCCGCGCAGCATGGCACCAGAAATTCTTGCAGTACAAGCGACAGTACCCGCAGCTCGCGGATCATCTCGACAAGATGCAGCGGCGTCTCCTTCCGGAAGGCTGGGACAAGGACCTGCCGACCTTTCCATCGGATCCTAAAGGGGTGGCCGGACGTGATTCGTCAGCCAAGGTCCTCAATGCGCTTGCCAAAAATGTTCCGTGGTTGATCGGCGGCTCTGCTGACCTTGCACCATCCACCAAGACTCGCCTGACCTTCGACGGAGCTGGCGATTTCAGCGCCCACAACTACGCCGGCCGCAACTTGCATTTCGGCATTCGCGAACATGCAATGCACTCGATCCTGAATGGCCTGTCGCTTTCGAAGCTCCGTCCCTTCGGATCTCAATTCCTAATCTTCAGCGACTACGCGCACACCTCGATTCGCCTGAGTGCAATCATGGAATTGCCGGTGATCCACATCTTCACGCACGACTCAATTGGAGTCGGCGAGGACGGCCCAACGCACCAGCCCATCGAGCATTTGGCGTCGCTGCGTGCGATCCCTGGCCTGATCACCTTGCGTCCGGGAGACGCAAATGAAGTAGTCGAAGCGTGGAAGGTGATCATGAAGCTGAGTCATGAGCCCGTCGCACTGGTGCTGTCACGACAGACTTGCGCCACCTTCGATCGCAGCAAGTACGCTCCGGCGTCCGGCGTCGCAAGGGGCGCGTATGTGCTCGCTGGAGATCAAAATGCCACGCCCGAGATCATCCTCATCGGCACTGGCAGCGAAGTGCAGATGTGCGTCGAGGCGTACGAAGAGCTCACCGCCGAAGGCGTGAATGCGCGCGTGGTGAGCATGCCATCATGGGAGCTCTTCGAGCACCAGAGCGAAGAGTACAAGCAGAGCGTCTTCCCGTCTGCAGTGCAGAATCGTATCTCCGTGGAGCAGGCATCGACGTTCGGATGGGCTCAATACGTTCGCAATCCTGCAGGACGGATCGGTATGAAGACCTTCGGAGCTTCGGCGCCGCTGAAGGAACTGCAGAAAAAGTTCGGCTTCACTCCGGAAGCGATAATAGGTGTGGCACATGAGATGTTAGCCAGGAGAGTGGCGAGGGGAGCATGAAGATCAGCATTGGCGCAGACCATGCCGGATTTCCGCTGAAGGAGGAGGTTGCCGCACACCTCCAGTCTTCAGGACACGAGGTGATCGACCTCGGGACAAATAGCACCGATCCGGTCGATTACCCGGATTTCTCCGAGGCGGTGGGCAAGAGTATCCTCGAAGGTCGGGTCACGCGCGCGGTTCTCATCTGTGGCAGCGGCGTTGGGGCGTCGGTTGCCGCAAACAAAATGCCCGGAATCCGCGCCGGATTGTGCCATGACACCTATTCGGCACATCAGGGCGTCGAGCACGACAACATGAACGTGCTCGTGCTGGGTTCCCGAGTAATCGGCGTGGCCCTTGCCAAAGAACTTGTGGACGCCTACATGCGTGCAGCGTTCACGCATGAAGAGCGTCATGAACGTAGATTGAAAAAGGTCGCGTCCATCGAAGAGCGATACGGCCGAGGAAGATCCGAAGGAGCAAAAGTATGAGTGCGATTCGAGCTACTGCCGTCACCTCCATGAATCCATTGAAAGCCCTCGCAAGCTTTGGCCAGTCTGTCTGGCTTGATTACATCCGCCGCAGTCTGATCACCAGCGGCGAGTTGCAGCGCCACATCGATGAAGACGGGCTCATGGGTGTCACTTCGAATCCGGCAATTTTTGAGAAGGCAATCGCGGGCAGCAATGATTATGCGGACAAGCTCACGAAGCTCAACTCGAGCAATCTCGACGCGAAAGGCATTTATGAGGAGATCGCGATCGGGGACATCCAGGATGCAGCCGACATTCTTAAGCAGGTGTATACCGCGACGAAACGCCGGGATGGATATGTGAGTCTTGAGGTGTCGCCGACGCTCGCCAACGACACTGAAGGCACTCTCGAGGAGGCGCGGCGGCTATGGAAGCGCGTCGGACGCGAGAACGTCATGATCAAGGTCCCCGCTACTCCGGCGGGTGTTTCCGCAATTCGGCAACTGATATCCGAAGGCATTAATGTAAACGTCACGCTGCTCTTTGCCCAGCAGGCATACGAGAACGTCGCCGAGGCCTACATCTCGGGGCTGGAGAAGTACTTATCGTCAGGCGGCGACGTTTCACGTGTCGCCAGTGTCGCCAGCTTCTTCATCAGCCGCATTGACTCGCTGATCGACAACATTCTCACTGCAAGGATTCACGACGCGAAGTCAGACTCCGAGAAGCAGTTGCTGGAATCACTGCTCGGCAAAGTCGCCATCGCAAATGCCAAACTGACCTACGAGAAGTACAAGCAGCTATACAGTGGTCCTCGTTGGAATGTGCTGAAGAGCAAAGGGGCGCAAACGCAGCGTCTGCTTTGGGCTTCCACCAGCACCAAGAACCCGAGCTATCGCGACGTCATCTACGTCGAAGAACTCATCGGTCCAGACACGGTCAATACCATTCCTCCCGCGACCTTTGATGGATTCCGTGACCATGGAGTCCCGAAGGAGACCCTCGAATCCAACCTTCCAGCCGCGCGCGAGATCATGCAGAACCTCAGCAAAGCTGGCGTCTCGATGAAAGACGCGACGGACAAACTGCTTGCCGACGGCGTGCAGATCTTTGAGGAAGCTTTCGGAAAACTACTTGGAGCCATCGAGAAGAATCGCAAACGTCATCTGGCGCCGAAGATCGACCAGATTAGTTGGAAGCTACCGGCCGACATCAGCAAGAAAGTGGACAGCACCATCCGAGAATGGGAGCAGGAGAAGAAGATGCGTCGCCTGTGGGCGCGCGACTCCTCGCTATGGACCAACTCCGACGAGTCAAACTGGCTGGGCTGGCTGGAGATGGCGGAAGACCAACTCGCGCACCTGGGCCATCTCACGTCCATTGCTGAAGAAGTGCAGAAGGCGGGCTTCGCCCACGTTGGGCTACTGGGGATGGGCGGCTCGAGCCTGGCGCCTGAAGTGATCAGCCTCACCTTCGGACGCGGCAAAGGCTTTCCGGAGTTCCACATGCTGGACTCTACCGATCCCGCACAGATCCGCGACTTTGAAAGCAAGCTGAACCTGAAGAGAACGCTGTTCATCGTTTCTAGCAAGTCGGGCAGCACGCTCGAGCCGAACATCTTCAAGGCATATTTCTTCGAGCGCATGAAGCAGACGGTTGGACCCGACAAGGTTGGCGAGCACTTCATCGCCATCACCGATCCCGGCTCATCATTTGAGAAGGTGGCGCAGCGCGATAAGTTCCGTCACATCTTCTATGGACGGCCTGACATTGGCGGCCGCTACTCGGCACTTTCGGATTTCGGACTTGTCCCGGCCGCAGTGATGGGAATCGATCTGAAGAAATTTCTCAGCGCGACGGAAGAGATGGTGCACGCGTGCTCGGGCACAGTGCCGGTTGCGGAAAATCCGGGCGCGGTGCTGGGCATCATCATGGGCGTTCACTGCAATGCGACCAAGGACAAAGTGACGCTGATCGCGTCACCGGGCATTAGCGATCTTGGCGCGTGGCTCGAGCAGTTGCTGGCGGAATCGACGGGTAAAGAGGGCAAGGGCATCATCCCAGTCGATCGCGAAGAGCTCGGAGCGCCGGAGGTTTACGGCAAGGATCGGCTGTTCGTGTACATCCGTCTGGAAGGCGGCGCTGACGCTAAGCAGGATGCCAAGGTGGACGCACTCGAAAAGGCCGGACTCTCGGTAGTGCGGATCGCAGTCCTCGACAAATATGACGTTGGACAAGAGTTCTTCCGCTGGGAGATCGCCACTGCCGTTGCCGGGTCGGTAATTGGAATCAACTGCTTCAATCAGCCGGACGTCGAAGCCAGCAAGATCGAGACACGCGCGCTCACGCAGAAATATGAAGAGACAGGTTCTCTGCCTCCAGAGTCTCCCATCGTGGACGACCAGGGCATCAAGCTCTTCGCCGATGACAAATATGCCGGTAAGCTTTCGATCGCGGTCGGCAAGGACAAGTCGCTGGTCGCCTATTTGCGCGCGCATCTGAACACGGTCGGAGGTGGCGACTATGTCGCGCTGCTCGGATTTATTCAGATGAATGCGGAACACGAGAAGGCGCTGCAGTCAATGCGAGTTGCCGTGCGGAATGCCAAACACTCTGCCACTTGCGTTGGATTTGGGCCACGCTTCCTGCACTCAACCGGACAAGCCTACAAGGGCGGCCCGAACAGTGGAGTCTTTCTCCAGATCACCTGTGACGATGCAGAGAATCTGCCGGTTCCGGGCGCGAAGTACACGTTCGGCGTAGTCAAGGCTGCACAGGCGCGCGGAGACTTTCAGGTGCTTAGCAAACGCAATCGCCGCGCCTTACGCATACATCTGGGCAAAGACGTTAATGCAGGACTTGCAACGCTGGAGAAAGCTATAAGACAAGTTCTCTAAACATTGTTTTCGCGGCGGGTGCTTTCGCAATTCAACACATGAGGTGCTGAGTCCGCGTAGACCCGCTTTCAAAGGAGCTAACCACTATGCAGATGGGAATGATCGGTCTTGGAAGAATGGGCGGGAACATGGTTCGCCGTCTCATGCACGGCGGACACCAGATTGTGGTCTCGGATTTAAGCGCTGAGTCAGTGAATGCGCTGGCTAAAGAGGGCGCAACCGGCAGCATCTCCCTCGACGATCTGGTGAAGAAGCTGAACAAGCCACGCGCAGTGTGGGTGATGGTTCCCGCCGGCGATCCCACCGAGAAGACGGTCATGACTCTCGCCGACAAACTCGAAGCCGGCGACACCATCATCGACGGCGGCAATTCCATGTGGAAGGACGACATCCGCCGCGCAAAGATTCTCAAGACCAAAGGGATCAACTACGTGGACGTCGGCACCAGCGGCGGCATCTGGGGCATTGATCGCGGGTATTGCATGATGATTGGCGGCCCGGAGCAAACGGTCAAGTTGCTCGACCCGATTTTTAAAACGCTCGCGCCTGGAATCGGCGACATCCCACGCACGCCCGGCTGGGAGAAGCGGACCGGCAACACTGCGGAGCAGGGATACATCCACGCCGGCCCTTCTGGCGCTGGGCATTTCGTGAAGATGGTGCATAACGGTATCGAGTACGGCATCATGCAGGCCTACGCCGAAGGATTCGACATCTTTCGCAACGCCAGTTCCAAAGAGGTCGCTGAGGACCATCGCTACAACCTCAACCTGCCGGAGATCGCGGAGGTCTGGCGGCGCGGATCCGTCGTCGCCTCATGGCTGCTCGATCTGACGGCAATGGCGCTGATTGAGGATCCGGATCTCGCGAACTATAGCGGATATGTCGAGGATTCCGGCGAAGGCCGCTGGACGATCGAGGCCGCAGTAAACGAAGCTGTGCCGGCGGACGTGCTTACGGCTGCGTTGTACACGCGCTTCCGTTCTCGCCAGGAACACACGTTTGCAGAGAAAATGCTCTCGGCGATGCGGCAGAAATTCGGCGGACACGTGGAGCCCAAGAAGGCCGCTGGCGGCAAGATGAGTGCCTGAAGGCTCGCGAGATGCTCGTACAGCAATGAACCGCAAAAGGAAAATCCATGGCTAGTGCAACCGGCACGTCGGTCGAACAGAGTCCGTCTCCTCCCGCACACACGAAGACTGCCGGTCCTTGTGTGATGGTGATCTTCGGCGCCACAGGCGATCTCACCAGGCGCAAGCTGCTTCCCTCCATCTACAACTTGCTGCAGGAGGGCCTGCTCTCGCGCGAATTCGCGATCGTGGGCATGGCGAAGGACGAACTGAACACTGCGCAGTTTCAAGATCATGTCAGTAAAGCGCTGAAGGAGTTCTGCCCAGGGGGCGATCCCGAGCTTCTCGACTGGCTGGTTCGGCAGTCGTACTACGTCTCCGGAGAATTTGGAGACGATGCTGCGTACCAGCGCTTAAAAGATCAGCTCGCCGAAGTAGATAAGGAGCACGGAACCCACGGAAATTATTTCTTTTACTTCGCCATCGCGCCGCAGTTCTTTGCGACTAGCGTGGAAAAGCTCGGCAGCTCAGGCCTGTCCGAGGAGAATGGATCGTGGCGGCGCGTCATTATCGAGAAGCCCTTCGGGCACGACCTCGAATCGGCGAAGGAGCTGAACAAGAAGATCAAAGAGGTCCTGTTCGAGAGCCAGATCTTCCGCATCGATCACTATCTGGGCAAAGAGACGGTGCAGAACATATTGGTATTTCGCTTCGGCAACGGACTCTTCGAGCCGATCTGGAGCCGCAACTACATCGACCACGTGCAGATCACGGTGGCTGAAACCGTCGGCGTGGAAGGCCGCGGCGGCTATTACGAGACTTCCGGCACATTGCGTGACATGGTTCCCAACCACATCATGCAGCTCATCAGTTTGACCACAATGGAACCGCCAATTTCGTTCCACGCTGACGATGTACGGGACGAACAGTCCAAGGTTCTGCATGCGATCCATGCGATGAATCCCGAGGAGGTCATCCACAACGCGGTGCGCGGGCAGTACGGCCCGGCGACGTCTCCCAAAGGTGAACGCGTTGCTGGATATCGTCAGGAGCCGAGCGTCAGTCCGCAGTCAAAGACTGAAACGTTCATTGCTCTCAAGCTGTCAATCGACAACTGGCGCTGGGCGGGCGTGCCCATCTACCTGCGCACCGGCAAACGCATGGCCAAGCGCCACACCGAAATTGCGATTCAATTCAAGCGCGCTCCATTCGTACTCTTCCGCGATACTGATATTGAGCACCTGCCAAGCAATCAGCTCGTCATTAACGTCCAGCCTGACGAAGGCATCGCTCTTAAATTCGGTGCGAAGGTTCCGGGACCGCTTGTGAAGGTCGGTCCGGTGAACATGAGCTTCAACTACAAAGATTATTTTGGCGGCGACGTCCAGACTGGATATGAAGTCCTGCTGTACGACTGCATGATCGGCGACGCTACACTCTTTCAGCGCGCCGATATGGTTGAGGCCGGATGGACCGTCGTCGATCCCGTGCTCGATGTTTGGAAGGCGCTGCCCGCACGCGAGTTCCCCAATTATCTTGCGGGGAGCTGGGGACCGAAAGAGGCGGACGATTTGATGGCGCGCGACGGACGCCATTGGAGGAATGTCGGGGGATGATCCTCGCCGGGGACATAGGTGGAACCAGCACGCGGCTCGCGTACTTCGATCAAAAAGACGGAGCGTTGCGGTCGCTCGCCGAAGAAATCAAGCAGAGCCGCGATTATCCGAGTCTTCACGCAGCCGTGCTGGAATTCGCTCGACATCACAGGCATGACGTGCTCTTTGCCTGCTTCGGTGTCGCCGGTCCGATAAACAATGGGCGCGTCGAGGCTCCAAACTTGCCTTGGATCATCGAGTCCGCAGTGCTCGAACGTGAGCTCAGCATCCCCAAGGTTTACCTGATTAATGATCTCGAAGCGAACGCGTATGGCCTCTTGGAACTTTGTGATGCTGACTTCGCCGTGCTCGCGCAAGGATCGCCGAGCGTGCGCGGCAATGCGGCGGTAATCTCCGCGGGTACAGGCCTCGGCGAAGCAGGACTGTTCTGGGACGGCTCAGTTCATCATCCTTTCGCGTGTGAAGGGGGGCACGCCGACTTTGCGCCCGCGAATGAACTTCAGGATGAGCTGCTGGTTTATTTGCGCAAGCGGTTTGGCGGCCATGTCAGTTGGGAGCGCGTCCTCTCCGGTCCCGGGCAATACAACATTTACGAGTTCCTGCGCGATACCGGCAAAGGCAAAGAGGAGCCCTGGCTTACGGAAGAGCTCAAGCGCGGAGATCATTCGGCAGTCGTGTCCCGGCACGGACTCAGCGGCAAAAGTGCAATTGCCGAACAGGCAGTGAACCTCTTCGTCGAGATCTACGGAGCGGCCGCAGGCAACATCGGGCTGAAGATGCTGGCGCTTGGGGGAGTCTATATCGGTGGCGGTATCGCGCCGAAAATTCTGTCGAAGCTGAGGGAAGAGCGATTCATGGAGGCCTTCCTGGACAAAGGCCGTCTGCGATCGCTGCTCGCGCAAATTCCGGTGCGCGTGATCCTGAATGACAAGACGGCATTGCTCGGCGCTGGACATGTCGCGATGAGCTATGCGGCAAAGTCTCCTCTGAGCCTGCAACACTCTGGGGTCGGCTAGTCCTGTGAGTTCCGGCCGTGCGGGACGGTGGACACTAACCCAGCCATGAGCGATCGACAAATAAAAACCTTCGAGAACCCGCAGCAGGTCGCGCAGGCTGCGGCGGAACAGTTCATTCGCCGTTCGCAACAAGCCATCGAGGAGCATAATCGGTTCAGCGTTGCGCTATCCGGTGGATCAACGCCGAAGGCGCTATACGCGTTGCTCGCAAACCACACAGCAAGGAAGGCCAGTCCGCCGATTGGCTGGCGGCACATTCATCTCTTCTTTGGCGACGAACGCCATGTGCCGCCCGATCATCCTGACAGCAATTTCCGCATGGCCAATGAGAGCCTGATCTCCAAAGTCCCCATTCCTCCGGAAAATGTGCACCGGGTGAAGACAGAGAATCCCGACGCCACGAAAGCTGCCGCCGATTACGACCAGGAGCTTGCTTCGAGCTTTCATCTCACTGAGGCGCAACTTCCTCGCTTCGATCTCATCTTATTGGGCATGGGACCTGATGGCCATACCGCCTCTCTATTTCCTGGAACAGCAGCCGTGCAGGAGCACAAGAAGCGCGTAGTCGCGAACTGGGTGCCGAAGTTCAACACTTGGCGGATCACATTCACCCTTCCCGCGCTGAATAATGCTGAGTGCGTGCTTTTGATGGTGAGCGGTCCGGATAAAGCCGCGGCCTTGAAAGAAGTAATGGACGGCGGCAGTCCGGATCTTTATCCGGTAAAGTACGTCAATCCTAGCGATGGTGAACTGATCTGGATGCTGGACAAGGCCGCAGCATCGCAGACCTCCTAACTCCGGCGGCCATCCTCACCGAATTTTTCCAACATGAATAAAGAACACCAGCGCCTGATTCAGGACAAAAACCGAGAAGTCTATTGGAAGCGATGGGGCTCATACCTGAGCGAGCGAGCATGGGGCACGGTTCGTGAGGACTACAGCGCAAATGGAGACGCATGGAACTACTTCACCCACGATCAGGCACGCTCGCGCGCGTATCGCTGGAGCGAAGACGGCATTGCGGGATTCTGCGATCGGCATCAGCTTATCTGCTTCGCCGTTGGGATGTGGAACGGACACGATCCGTTCCTGAAAGAGCGCCTGTTCGGACTGACTGGCCCGCAGGGCAATCATGGCGAGGACGTGAAGGAATGCTATTTCTACCTGGACAACACTCCATCGCATTCCTACATGAAGGCGCTATACAAATATCCGCAGCGTGAGTTCCCGTACCAGCGTTTGATCGATGAGAATGCCCGGCGTACGCGGCAAGATCCCGAATTTGAACTGACCGACACCGGCATCTTTGACGACGATCGCTACTTCGACGTCTTCGTCGAGTACGCCAAGCCAAACAGCGAAGACATGCTTGTGCGCGTCAAGGTCTTCAATCGCGGTCCGGAGACTGCGCGCATTCATCTGCTGCCGACGATCTGGTTCCGCAACACGTGGTCGTGGTCGGGCGCAGTGGATCACAAACCCAGGCTCGAGCGCATCGGGGACGTGAATGGTTCGCCGGTCATGCGCGTCTTCCACGCGCAATATCGCGAACGCTTCCTGTTCGCCGACGGCTCACCCGAATTGCTCTTCACCGAAAACGAGAGCAATCTCCGGCGGCTCTTCAACGCAGCTAACCACGGTTTCTATCAGAAGGACGGCATCAACGATTGCGTCGTTAAGGGTCTGCGCTATCGCGTCAATCCTGAACAGACCGGCACCAAGGCGTCAGCGCATTACGATCTTGAGATTCCTTCCGGCGGAAGCTCGGTTGTGAAGCTTAAGTTCAGTCAGTTGCTCAACAGCACGCATGATCATTTCGGCGTCTCGTTCGACGAAGTGTTTCGCGACCGCATCAGTGATGCCGACGAACTCTACCGCGACGTGATTCCGCAATCGCTCTCGACGGACGCGCGCAACGTGATGCGCCAGGGTCTTGCCGGAATGCTGTGGTCGAAGCAGTTCTACGGCTACGACGTCCAAACCTGGTTGCACGGAGATGCCGCTCAGCCGCCCCCGCCGCCCGAGCGCCTGCGCGGCAGAAATCATGATTGGGTGCATCTCTACGCCGAAGAAATCATTTCCATGCCCGACAAGTGGGAATATCCGTGGTTCGCGGCGTGGGACCTCGCTTTCCATTGCGTTCCCCTGGCCCTGCTGGATTGGGACTTCGCCAAGGAGCAACTCACATTGTTGTGCCGCGAATGGTACATGCATCCGGATGGAAAGATTCCTGCCTATGAGTGGAACTTTTCCGACGTGAATCCGCCGGTGCACGCGTGGGCCGCGCACCGCGTTTATCAGATTGAACGCCGCATGACCGGCAAAGGTGACTTCGCATTCCTCGAACGCATATTCCATAAGCTGCTCATCAATTTCACCTGGTGGGTGAACCGCAAGGACATGGAAGGCAACAACATGTTCCAGGGCGGCTTTCTGGGCCTCGACAATATCGGCGCCTTTGATCGCAACGCCGAACTGCCCGGCGGTGCGTACATCGAGCAGTCTGACGGCACCAGTTGGATGGCCAACTACAGCTTGGGCCTTCTGATGATCGCGCTCGATCTCGCCTTACAAGATCCCGTGTATGAAGATACGGCGATCAAATTTTGGGAACACTTTCTCTTCATCGTGCGCGCAATGAACCGCAGCACCGGCGGCGAGGGTATTTGGGACGAGCAAGACGGCTTCTACTACGATGTGCTTCACGTCTCGGATGGCGAGAACATACCGCTGCGAGTTCGTTCCGTAGTGGGGCTGGTCCCGCTGTTTGCTGTGCAGACGCTCGATCCAGGCTTGCTCGAGCGTGTTCCCAACTTCAGTCGCCGCGTCCAGTGGTATATCGAAAACCGGCGCGAATTGATTAGCGAGATCAGTTGCTTCGAATCTGAGGGCATGAAGAACCGGCAACTGCTGGCCATTGTCGATGACAAGCGCCTGCGCCGCATCCTCAAAATCATGCTGGACGAGAAGGAGTTCCTGTCGCCCTATGGCATCCGCGGCGTGTCGCAGTATCATCGCGATCATCCCTTTGTTCTGCAGATTGCCGGACACCAGTTTGTTGTGGATTATGAACCGGGCGAGTCAACGAATGCCCTCTTCGGCGGAAATTCAAACTGGCGCGGGCCCATCTGGCTACCCATGAATTTCCTTATCATCGAGTCGCTGCAGCGGTATCACCACTATTTCGGCGACAAGTACAAAGTGGAATGTCCAACCGGATCGGGACAGATGATGAGCCTCGGACAGGTTGCCGAAGAACTTTCTCATCGTCTTACCAGGCTGTTCGTTCGCAAGGAAGACGGCTCGCGGCCCGCGCATGCCCACAATCCCCTGTTTCAAAGCGACCCCAATTGGAAAGACCTGGTTCTCTTCTACGAATACTTCCATGGTGACACGGGCCAAGGCCTCGGCGCGTCTCATCAAACCGGCTGGACTGGCCTAATTACGAAACTGATGCAGCAGAACGGCGAACCCAAGGACCAGAAGGTATCGAGCCCCGCACGCAAGCAGGCCAAAGTCGGAAAATAATTCTCCCTTCGAATTTGGACGCGATCTGGGGATCGAGAGAAGAAATTAGTTGCGACCCGTCACACCGTTCGGCATCTTTAGCAGGACAACTCACATGTGACGTTCAAGGAGATTGCATGAAGCAACGCTTATCCGGGTTCCTCTTTGTTGTTCTTTTCGCGGTAGCCGCCTGGGCGCAAGGCGCCGATTGGGAGATCGATCCTGGCCACACCACCGTTGGGTTCACCGTTCGCCATCTTGGTATCAGCAACGTTCACGGACGGTTCACGAAGGTGAGCGGCACCGCGCACATTGACGACGCCGATATCACCAAATCAACTGTGAACGCGACCATTGATGTCGCGTCGATCGATACCGCCAATCAGAGCCGCGACAATGATCTACGCGGTCCCAAGTACTTCGACGTTCAGAAATATCCGAACCTCACCTTTCAGTCCAAGAGCGTCAGCAAGAGTGGCAACGGACTGAAGATCGTGGGCGACCTGACCATTCACGGAACTACCAAAGAAGTGACGTTGGACGTTGACGGTCCTTCGGCTCCGACAAAAATGGGCCCGAGTCTTCGCCGCGGTCTCTCCGCTTCAACATCAGTCAACCGCAAGGATTTCGGAGTCGGCGCGGACGTGCCCAGCGCCGTGGTTGGCGAACAGATCAAGATTGATTTGGATGTCGAAGTGACCCAGAAAGCACAGTAACAAGAAACTCCGCGGAGCACACGCGAGAGATCCCCAACTCAATTTAGCAGTGGCTCCGTGGTGAATTACTACTTACCGAACGGATCTTCCAATGACGGACTCTGTGGCGTGAATAGCTCGGCGCCGTTCTCTGTGATGTGCATATCGTCTTCGAGGCGAACGCCGAATTCTCCAGGAATGTAAATTCCTGGCTCGTCGCTGAACGTCATGTTCGACTGCAACTGAATGGCGTTGCCGCGGACCAGATACGGCCACTCATGTCCGTCCATGCCCATGCCGTGACCGACGCGATGCGTGAAGTACTTGTAGCCTGGGCCGTATCCCGCCTCAGCAATAACTTTTCGCGCGGCGGCATCCACTGATTGTGCTTCCACGCCCGGACGCGCCTGGCGCAATGCTGCTGTCTGCGCCTGATGGACAATCTGGAATACTTTGCGCATTTTGTCGGTGGGTTTGCCGAGAACAAACGTGCGGCTGATGTCTGACTGGTAGCCTTCGACGCTGCAACCGTCATCGATCAGGATGATGGTTCCGTTCCGGATCACCTGCGGGTTTGGCGATCCATGCGGCAAAGCTGACCATTCGCCAACGTTGACACTCGCCTCGCCGGCAAATCCGAGTTTCTCGTATGCCGCCGCGATCAGCGCAGCAAAATCGTGCTGCGTCATTCCTTCGTGCAGGGCACGATAGGTTGCTTCGTATGCTTGCAGCGTGACCTGCGCGGCTAATCGCATCAAAGCGATTTCACTCGCGCTTTTAATCATCCGGCAGCCTGCGGTAACCGGAGTAGCGCTAACGACCGCCAAGCCTGGCGCAGTTTTGGCAACTCCGTCCGCAAACACAAAGGTTGTGCGTTCCTCGATTCCAAGCTGACCAGTGGTGATCCCGCGGTCTTTCAACCCCGCCGCGACTAATGCGTACGGATTCTCGTCTTCCTGCCAGGTGCGAACGTCAGCATTCTCCGCGGCTCCCCTCGCGATCTGCTCGCGCGCTCGTCCCTCTTCAAACGCCGGACAGACATAAAACGGATCGCCCTTTGCGAGAATGACCGCTGCAAATAAGCGTTCGCTGTTCCACCAGCGGACTCCCGTGAAGTAGTTCAGCGAAGTTCCACCGGCGAGCAAGATGGCGTCGAGCTTGGTGTCGCGCATCAGCTGGCGGGCGCGTTCGACGCGGTGCTGTCGTTCCTCCCGGGGAATCGGACGCGCCTCGTCTCTGCGCGATTTGAGCTGCGCGATCGAGGGCGGCAGGTTTTCGGACGAGCTCTGTTTCGCACCAGTGGCGACCAGAGTCCCAGCAGAGATTGCAGTGAGTTTGGTGAACTCGCGACGAGTGATCATTGGGTGAAGGCGA
>CAZLIE010000050.1:0-26906 GCA_964559345.1 uncultured Terriglobales bacterium | reverse complement strand
TCTTTTTGCCATTTTGCTCCTCCCATGGATTGATCTACTCTTGTCGTTTGAAACGTGCGTGCACCGGGTTCTTCCGGGCAATAACGCGCGTTGCTTCAGAGCCGGGAACTATTTCCGTTTCATTTCCTTGCCGCAGCAGCAACGCGGATTCAGATTTCCACCTTTGCCCGGCGCAGCGCCTTTGGTTACGGTGATCTCACAGCCACACTCAGAATCTGGACAGCGATAGATTTCACCTTTTTGCAATGCCATGTTTGTTTCCTCCTGCTTTTTCGAGAGTTCGTTTTATTAACGTGCAGATTGTGTCGCCTGCAAGGGTGGGCTTCCTTGATCGCTTGCATTGGATCAGGATTCGGGAGAGTTCGTCTCGGAAACGAACCAACTTGCCTGATTTGCTGCACTGTCTCTGCCAGGTGTCGTTCCGCAACCTCGACAACCTCATTGCAGGGACACGCACCGCGACCTCGCATCCGAAGAATCGACTGGATCTCGTCCAGCAAGAAGCCAAGCCGCTTTGCTTGCCGGATTGAATTGCAGCCGGCTTAGATCAGCTTCGCCGTAAACGCGATATCCAGAGTCTTTTCGTGGCGGAGGTGGCAGCAAACCTTTGCGCTCGTAGAACCGAACTGCTTGACTGTCACTCCGGCGCTTTTTGCAAGCTGTCCAATCTGCACAGTTCGAATCTAAACCCTATACTCAGATATAGAGTCAAGTCTGTCGTAAGAGACAGCCCATCTTGTCAAACGGCGCGAGGCGCGCCGATCTGCACTGGTCCCGAATCCACTGCGTAGCGTTTGCCCATGTAACGCATGATTAAATAGTCGATAGAAAAAAGTCCTGGGCCAAAGATCAAGATCATGAGAGAGGCGAACAAGAACGTGTATTCATCCCCAGCATAAAACTTCCCCGGATCGGAGAAAATTGACTTCAACGCCTCGGTATCGGCCTTAACATAAGCGACGATCATATCGATTACGAGCGGAATCGATATGAGGCGGGACCCCAGGCCGATGAAGAGCAAAATTCCGCCAAAGCACTCCAGATAACTGACGAAATACGCATTGAACACAGGCATGGGAATTCCAAGGCTGCGGAAGAACTCAATGGGCTTTGAGATGTTCTGAAGCTTGCCCCATCCGGTCTGGAAGAATTGCCAACCCCAGTAAAGACGGACGGCCAGCAGCAGCGGGGATTGAAGTGAATTGACCATCTTCTTGAGAAGGGCATAGAGATCGAGAATCTTTTGCATAAGGTTAGCCTCGAATGAAGTCTGCTACCGCTTTATCTGGCCGATTTACAGATGCGGCACAAAAGCGACTCGCCGTTGAAACTGTTGGAATCGTCGCTGTGTTTAGTTTTGACCCGAAAACCATCTCCACTCCGCCCAGTCATGGAACCAGCCCTGAACGAGCGCTGTGATCTTCTTTTCCGGCAGCGTGGATGGATTGAAAGCGAAATCGACAGCCTCCGATAACGTCTTACCTTGCTGCAATGCCGTCAGAACCCGAAATGCCTCACGCGTAACGCGCTTGAAATACACCGAGTAATCCACGCGATGCACGACCACAAACGTTGGCTTCGGCTTCGATTTGCTTACCCGCTTTACGCGTGAACGGCTCCGGCGTTCGGAAAAGGTATTGCTGGCTTCGTCGGAGTCTTCGTCGCTCTCCTCGCGAAGCTGGAGGAGCAAGTTATCAACCGGATACTGCAGCTCCAGCAGTTGCACATGAGGCTGCAAAGGCAACTTGGGATCGGCACCGAGATGATTGACATCGTCCGACTTGAATCCTGGTTCCTCGCCGGCGTCGAAGCACTCGATGTCTGCCCATTCCAGACGCACCATGTCCAGCGCCAACCGCTCATGGGGATGCGTGTACTTCGGATTCACCCTCAGCCACTCTTCAAGTCGTGAACCAAGATTGCGTAGGGTAAAAGATCGCGAAGGATTCTCCGCAAGGTACGCTTCGACTAGCGCATCGAACTTGCGGTCACCGACAACCGCGCGAAGTCCGACAAAGTCTTCATTCAGACTGGAGATGATGCGAAACCAATACGAGCGGCTGTAGATCTCGAGACGTTCTGTCGAGGTGAGCCGGCTATTCGGCTTTACAATTTCTTCAGCGACCTGCTGCATCGGCTCGCCACGCCGTGTTCGTTCGCTGATGCCCTCTTCCGAATTTAACGGCGTGATCAGCGCTTCTGTGAAACGACGCTGAATCTCAAGCAAGTTCATTCGGGCACCGCCATCTCGGGCACATTTGACGGGACGTAGCGGTTCGCTTTGAGCGCCTCGGCATGCACTTCATCGAACGAAGGAATGTGATCATCCCACTCCAGTAGCGTGGGCGTGGGACCGGCGAGTTCGATGGCGCGCGCATAGAGCTTCCACACCGGATCGATCACTGGATGATCGTGCGTATCAAGAATGTACTTCTCATACTTCGAGTGACCGGCGATGTGAATCTGCGCGATGCGCTCAATGGGCACGTTTTCCAGATAAGTGAAGGGATTGAAGTTGTGGTTCTGCGACGAAACGTAAATGTTGTTGACGTCGAGCAGAATGCCACAGTCTGCTCGTTCGACGACTTCGTTTAGGAACTCCCACTCCGTCATCTCAGAGACGTGGAACTCCGCGTAGCTGCTCACGTTCTCCACTGCAATCGGTACTTCGAGAAAGTCGCGAGCCTCGTTGATCTTTTGCGCTGTCAATTTGGCAGCTTCGAAGGTGTACGGCATTGGCAGCAAGTCATGACTATATGTGCCGTCCACACTGCCCCAACAGAGATGATCGGAAAGCCATGGCGTTTTCGTGCGCCGCACTAGTGTCTTGAGCTTCTTGAGATGCTCGCGGTTCAGAGGCTCGGCCGAGCCGAAATACATGGAGACGCCATGCTGTACGACCCGGTACTGATCGAGAATCTGATCGAGCGTATGCAGCGGACGTCCGCCGTCGACCATGTAATTCTCAGAAATAATCTCGAACCAGCCGACAACCGGCTTCTTCGTCAGGATGTGATTGTAGTGAGGAACGCGAAGTCCTATCCCGACTCCGAGATCTTTGAACGTGTTAAAACGGTTAGCCGACATTAGAAAACCGGGACCTTGCCTGAATGAGAGAGGGCCGCGTTCCAAAATAGCACCCGGCCCCCAAAGCACTAAGGAGCTGTTGCTACTGCGGCATCTTGGAGCCGTCGGTGGCGCATCCACCCTTGCCCTTGCAAGAGTTTTTGCCCTTGCACCCATTGTCACTCGTCTTACAACCACCCTTGCCTTTGCAGGAGTTCTGGCCTTTACAAGCGTGTTTTTCCTTCACATGCTTCGAGTGCTTGGCCTGTTTTGTTGTTTGGTCGGTGTTGTTCTGAGCGTTGTCACCGGTTGCCTGGGCGTGCAAACTTGCATTCGTCCCACCGATCAGACCTGCCAAAGCGGCGCCGGCTAATGCTGCTTTCACTGACTTCGTCATGAGTTTCTCCTAATTATTTTGTTCTCGAATTCGGGTTGTGATCGGACTATTCGGCTTGTTTTCCGAATCCATTCTTGCGACTGCAAACGTTCTTGTGTTTGACGCGTGACGGTTAGATCCCTTCTTTTTGCGCCGTTTGTGACTGTTAGTTTCGAAAGGGATGTGGCTGTAATCAAAGGGTTTGAAAAGGGGATTCACTCCTCTTCCTTTTTGAATTAAGTTACCCCTCATAGTGAAGATGCATGGCATCGAAAAAGGTTACAGAGCAATACTGCCACTAGTTTTTCCCTCGCTGCCCTGGATCACCTCTTGTCGTCAACCTGATTAGAGCTGCTCGACAATGCAGCACGGTAGATCAGGTTGAGAGGCTCGAATCCGGACACGGATTCGGGACACAATGAACTTGAGCTCGCAGGTTGGCGAGTTGCAGCGGAGATATTTCATTCCTTTCGTTGTTCTCCGCTGCAACTCCAGGCGGCGCCCCAAATTGGCATTTCCACCGGTTTGCGCGGGGATGAGTTCTTCCACGCGCATTAACGTTGCCACCCTTCAAAACCGGAAGACGATACCCGCCGACGGTTGAGCCACATGCGTGAATTTGTCCGTGTTCAAGCTGGCGAGGTTAAAGCTCGGTGCCTTGTAGACCAACCCTCGATATTCAGCCCGTAGGGCCAGGTGATTCGTCAATCGGTAATCAGCACCTCCTCCGTACAGGAAAGCGCCCTTTGCCTGCCATGTAGCCCCCGAAAACGTTCCGCCAGCATTGCCGGTAGGATCAAAAATCAGTGCACCGCCACCCGCCAGAACGAAAGGTTGCAGGTTCGCAAATCGTGGAAGTTTCACCACCGCCGAACCTGTGACTTCGTGCACATTGGCCTGGACGCGTGCCGGCAGGCTGCCAAAGAGACTCTGGGTATTGCGCGCATAGCCGTAATTTGCTTCTCCTGCCAGCCACGAGGACAAGTTATAACGGTAACCAATCAGCACGCCCCCAGTCTCGGTACCTTGCTGGCGAATACCTTGGCCATTGCTGTCTTTCGTGAAGAAGCCCGTGCCCTGAACGCTGATTTCAGAATTGTGCTCTTGCGCCGCGCCGGAAAGGCTCAGTCCAACCACTGCCGCAATCAAAACTACTGTTCTCTTAAACATTTTCAAGTCTCCAGTCTCCTTAAATGGAATTCAATGAAGTGAGCGCGGGAGCGTTTGCTCCCGCATCCCGCAGTTCGCTTTCTTTGGAGACCGGTCTCTATTTGACAAAGATTGCGCTCCTACGGAAAAGTTTCACGTTCCCAAATCGGACAATACCAATAAACAGTTTGCTCGTTCTGGCTTGATCGTGCAGTCGTAACCTTCTGGGCCACGCAGCATCTTTAGGATTTGAAGGGCATTGTGTGTATTACAGGAGCCGGACATGCGAAGTCCTCACGGCGAGAAACCTCGGCCACGAATTCTGTGTGTGGACGACAGCGCAAGAGCGAGGCGATTGATGTCATCACTGTTCCAGATGTGCGGCTATGTCGTGATCACGGCGGATCACCCCTCAAGGCACTGGAGCTGATAAGAAGCAGCGAAGTAGATGTAGTGATCCTCGATTACGAGCTGCCGTACATGAACGGCATGACCCTGGCTCAGGAACTGCGGCGTGCAAAGCCATTGGTTCCGATTGTGCTGTTCTCGGGCCACACGGACATACCGCTGGAGGTATTGCAGTCGGTGGATGCGAATGTCAGTAAAGGGGAAGATCTTGATCTGCTATTGCACAAGGTTCGACTATTGGCCAACAAGGTGGAATTAGCCAGCCACGCTGCTGTTGTCCAAGGGAGCTGATTCAGACTTTTTCGAAACTTCTAGAAGTTGATCGAATCTTTCCGATTAAAGGGAGCGGTTTACTCCTAGCGAAGAAGGAATGCGGCCATGAACTCGTTCGATTGGATCGCCTTTGCAGTGATGTATGTCACGGCGCTCGTATTGTTAGTTGGCCTACTAATCACGTGGTGCTCGTTCAAATGCAAGCAGGAGTGGTTCTGGTGAGGAAAGTGCTTTCTTGTTTCGCATTTATGTGCACCTGCTTTGGGCCGGGGTTTGCTGCAGCCAATTCTGCTGCCAGGCCTTTAATCGTGCCGGGGAGTACGCCTGCGGAAATACGGGTGGCAAAATGGATCGAACGGAGTGAACCGCGTCAAAACAATTCGCCCGGAGGTCTTGGAACTCAGAGCTCGGAGGTTAGCAATTCACGGAGTACCGCACAACAGAGTGGAAATAGGCGACTGATTGTGGACTCTGATACGTACACGCCACATCGACACGTTCTCCAGAGGATATTCAGACGCGGTGCAAAAATAGTTTCCAAAATGGGCATAGGTCCATGAGGAAAATTCCGCGTATCGTCAACCGCGAATTGCGTCGAATTCGTCCTGTAGGAACGCCTGCCCGGCCTTGTGGTTCTTCGCGCTCGGTCTGGGAGTGCACTTGCCAATCCTGCTTGGTTGAGCATCTTGGACATCGTTTCTCTTGACCAAAAACGAACGCCATTTTTTAGTTGCAATTCTTCGGATCGAGTTCGCGCCTTCGACCAGACCCCTGCATGACGAGAGATTCATCAGAAGATCGACACGATCAATACGGTCTGTGTTGATCGCTTCTACCGTGTCGACCAGGCCAGGTGTCGGTTAAGAGGTGGAACTGGTCCGAATTCGGAATCCACCGCTAATCCGCGCTCGCGCCATGCATGGAAGCCGCCCTCCAGTGGACGAACTTGTGTGATGCCGTACCGCCGAAGCTTGAGCACAGCGTCCACACTGCTGGCTTCGTTGGGACATGTGCAGTAAAGGACCACATCCCGGTCCCTAGGAATCTCATTGTGGCGTCGCTCCAGTTCTTCGGCGGGAATGCGGATTGCTCCGGGAATCGTGTAAGGCTGCGGGAGAAAGTCTAGTGGGTGTCGGAGGTCGATAATCGCAACGTCCTCATGCTCGTCGAGTTTGTGCTTGAGTTCTTCCACAGTAATCCGTGCCATGCGCAACTGCTCGAGGAAACGCCTTCGCCCTGCACTTTTCCGAGCGAGATAGGCCAGAGCTACACTGATGACAGCCACAGCGAAGATTAGTGCGCCAGCCCGCGACGCATAGACTGCCACCTGCTGAAGTTGCCGACTGAATACGTATCCCAGTACCTCAAAGGTTCCAACCCAAAGCAGTATTCCGAGGCCATCAAGCAACAGGAATCGCGAGCGAGGCAGACGGATCGCTCCCGCGATCGGTGCAGCCACCGTATTCAGACCTGGCATGAACTTGGCCACCAGGAGTGAACGGGGCCCATGACGCGCGAAGAAATTCTCAGCGCGACGGACGCAGGAATCCGGCTCCAGAGACAGACTGCAAAGCCGACCAAGAAACCGGGTCCCGTGACGGCAGCCAAGCCGATACCAAACCAGGTCGCCGCTCAGAGCGCCAATGTAAGCAATAATAGTGGCGGCGATAAGATTTATTTTTCCGGCCGAAGCGAGAGCACCAATGGCCAGCAGCAGAGGCGCCGAGGGAAGAGGAAGACCCAACTGCTCACTAAAGATCCAGAAAAAGAGCACGTAGTAGCTGTAGCGCACGAAAAAATTCAGCGTCTCATTCACATGTCGCTCCCTCTTTTGTCAATCTCAAAGTGGGCATATAGCAAGTTTTCACGATTACGATGAAGGACCTCGGCGCATATGGATTGCAGTCCCGTTTTCGAAGCTGAAGCGAACGTCTTCCATAAGCTGATTGATTAGAAAGATGCCTCTCCCATGTCCCATCAGAAGATTCTGCCCAATGACAGGATTTGGGAGCTGGCTTGGATCAAATCCCGAACCGCCATCCTTCACAACAATGATGACTCCGTTCTCTGGTTGGAGAGCCACGCAAATGCGTACCGCTTTATCAGGATCTGAACGATTTCCGTGAAGGATCGCATTAACCAGCGCTTCCCGCAGCGCAAGATCGATATCCCCAATTTCTTGTGGGCTGTACGCGTTGCCGATCAGGCAAACAATTTTAGTTACAGTCTCGTCTACGACTTTGATGTTGGAAGGAATAACGGCGTCGAGTTTGAGTATGAGCTTATCCGTCTCGAACTCGCAGCGCGGCGGGGCCTGGTTCGGACTAGCCATGGCGTGCCTCCACTAGCAGCTTTATTCAGCAAGATTCGCCGATGCAGATAAGGTTTCACGATCAGGATTGCAAAGTGAGAGGCAAGGCAATCGCTACAGGTGCATTCTTCACGCCTGAATTCGTGTTGAGGATTGTGAGTTCAGTGTCTCAGGATTACTGGTGATTCTTCGAATGCCGAGAGGTGAACTTGCGCAAGACAAACTCTTGGACAACCGCATTGGCCATACGTCCACCGGTACCGATCAATGCACTGCTGAGCACCAGTTTCGGGCCACGGTCTTTCTCGGGATAGTACGCATTCGCGATTGCGCCGGAGGCCAGATCGCCACCGAGGCCTGAAAAGTTGATCTCGCGATGTGCGTCGTCTCCTCGGATCAGGAATGGGCTGGAGAGCGCGTGCGCGAGGCGTGACTTCGTGGTGCCCGTACCTTGATACACGTAGCGTGGATCCTGGTGCAGGAGTGATGGAAGTATCGCGTCACCCACCAGGATATTCGTGTAGCCTCCGGCGAAAGTGGCTCCCAAACGCTGACCGTAGCCCCGTGCGCCCAGGCGGTAGCCGGGATACCCCGCCATTTGATAGATCGCCGCATTCAAAGCAAAGCCGGTACTGGTCACTGGATCAGTCAACAACTTCATTGCCAGATCGAACTTCAACTTCGGCGTCATCGGTGCGGGATTCTGGTCATAAACGACATAGAAATTCGGGATGAGCCCGGCAATGCGCTGCTCCTCCTCTGCCTTCACCTGCTGAACTGCGACTTCGTCGCTGGGAAGGACGGTGACCGCTTGCTGAACCGTAGCAACGCGCAGGTTGATTCCTGCCAGTATGAAGTACTGGTCGGGCGTGAGGACGATCTCGTCTGAAATCCACTCCGAGAAACCTTTGGCACTGACGCTGACATGGTAGTGGACTCCTGGTTTGAGGCCCTCGAGTTTGAAGAAGCCGTTGTCTTTGGTAAGAAGTCGGCGATTATCGTTTTGGTTCTGACTTTCGAGAGTGACGGTCGCACCGGAAATGACGCCACCGGTGAAGTCGACCACCGTGCCAACGATTGTTCCTGGCCGCGGCTCGGGCGCTGAGAGTTGCTGTGCCACCATCGTTGTGGCACCAGCGCAAAGAATCAATGTGATGATGGACTTGGGAATTTGCAGCGTCACCGATGCTCCTCGTGTTCGACCTCCGCATGCGACGAGTGCAATGCGTGCGCCAAATTGGTCACGGTGTTGTCGATGATCTGAGTGTTCGATGGAATGATGGCGTCGAGCTTGAAAAAGAATTTATCGATTTCGAATTCGCACTTTGGCTGGACTTGGTCCGGATCCAACATGGCGTGCCTCCACTCCGCAAGATTCGCCGGTGTCGGAAACGTTTCACCAAGAGAAGATGAAGGACAGAAATTTGGCACCTATGAGAGCGCTGCAGCGGATTGAATTCGTACCTCGTAGTCGCGTCCTTCCCAGTGCTGCTCATCGGTCCAAAAGAATGTGAACCGAATTGGCGCAAGCTGCGCGCTACGAATGGAGATATCAACGAAGGCGATGCCCAGGATTGTATGGGTCGCAGTCGTGTCATACACGGTTTGCCACTCGTCCGCAGACCAGTGCAGGCGGAAGGGTCGCGGCGCCTGGACGCGCAGAGTTTGACCGGGACAAACTTCTCGAACCTGCCGAATCGGTTTCCAGATCTCCAGATCCTTTCTGCCCTTCTGCTTCAGGTAACGGTCCACAACGATCTCGATCGAGTCAAATACCTTTCTGTCAGCAATAGAACGCAGTAGCTTGATGTATTCGGCGTGCGCCCAGATCAGAGGCATAGCCGAACCCGTAGGACGGCCAAAAATCATTTTGGCGTGTGGGAGGTCAGGCTGGTCCCAGATTTGCTCGGGTAGCATGCCGCCCGAAGAAGCGAAATTCTCGATTGCGGACACCAGGGGCTTAACATCGCGCCCAGCCGCCAGTTCGTAATGAGCTCGCTCGCCGGTCAATAAAGGCCATGCATGACCTTTTCCCCAGCCGACATAAGGGCTGCCGTCTTCCTGTTGGCCATATCCATCGTGGTTATACCGTCGCCAACCAGGGCCCGCTGGAGTATTGATCCTGAGCACTGAATCCACAACTTCTAATGACTGTCGAACCAGCGGGTCCTGCGGGCGTCGTATGCCGTAACGCACTAATTCAAGAAACCCGGCATCTACTACGTCCTTCGCCGGAATGTAGCGGTTCACGCCTGGAGGCTGATTTGCCAACGGCAATAGACCTGTATTGGGATCTTCAATCGGAGAATAATCACCGATGCCAACTGGATGGATGCGGATGTAGTGCTTAGGTATTCCGGGCACAAGTGTCCCGCTGGTCGTCACAGTCCAACGCTCGATGTGCGATTCCAGGAAATCAGCCGAATCCTCCAAGAACTTGGCTGCAGTCTGCTCGCCACGCGCCCGGAACATATCGGCGGCGCAGACGATTGCCGCGATCGTAATCGCCAGAGTCGAAGGGGAGTATCCACTGTTTTCTTCCCAGCGTTCCTGTTCTGTGGCAGGTCCGTGTTGAATCAGAAATCTGGCAGCGGCCTTCACCATGGGGTAGGGATCAAAGCCGCCGAGAGCATCACATTTCCAAAGCCGCCAGGCTAGAACTGCGGGATAAGCAACCTCGTCTAGCTGCACCCCCCGCCAATACGGCGTCCCATCAAGCCAAAAATTCTGAGGAAAACCGCCATCACCCTGCTGCGAACTGGCCAGATACACCAATGCCCTGCGTGGTATTTCGGTGTTGTCACAAGCCAGAAGCGCGGTTGCGGTATTCACCAAGTCGCGCGTCCACACCAAGTGATAGCCGCCCAAGTCTTCCTCCCCCTTAGCTTCGCCCCAAGGAATGCTCGCGGATGCGATGAACGCTCCGGTATAGGTTTTATCTTCGTGAGACAGGAGAAGGTTATAACTCAGCCGATAGAGTCGGCCTGCATCACCCGAGTACTGATCAAGATCAAGGATGTTGCAGCACACTCGATGCCACTGACTGGTGAACCGCTCTAGTTGCAAGCTGAATGGCGTGCTCAGCCCCTGCAGCAGAGTGCAGGAAGCCGCATGGGCTCCTTCGCCAAAGGAGAGTCCCAGAATGAACTCATTGGCTGTGGAGACATCGATCTCACCGATGACCGCGACATTGCCATTCTCGGCACGCTCGAATTCCCAATCCAGACGAAAGTTGTCGCGCAAATCCTGCCAACCATCGCTCATTCCGACGTAACCACAAGACGTCCTTATGAAACCGTTATTCGTGCCCATCACCAGATGTGTTCGGTTATGCCATGACATCAGAATGGTCTTGCCAGCGATCAGGCGCCGTTCGGCCGAGTTCCAACCCACCCCTTCTAAGCGCGGATTGAGCAGTGCATATAAATGAAGGCGACCCGCCCATTCCGCCAAGGTTTCAAAACGGGTATGTACAAGGATGCATGGCTGGTGTGGATCGCAGATGATCTCTTTGTACTAACCTATAGCGTCCATTGAAATCCGCTTTTATGATCCGGTGTCCTAGAGTGTGACCGTCAATCGGCTCCAGTGTGGTTTCCATGTCCCGCTTCTCTTCGTGGAAGAAGGTTTCGCCATCGCTAACCAGGAATTGGAAATCGCGAATCTGGGGGCGATCAATTGTTGGGTAGTAGGCCTCTGTGAGGATCCCGTCTGCCACAGTGAACCAGACCCGGCTGGCAGCTAGGCGGTACCAATCGCCTCCTTCACACTTGAGCTCCAGGTAGGTGGTTGCCCTGGACTACCAAACGCAGTTCCCGTTGCCGTTTTAATTGAGGTGTTGTGGTCCATTCTCAAAAACGTGTACTACGCGCATTTCGGTTGATGTATGGAGACGAAGATCGTTAAAAGTCCGCCTCCTTACCAATCGGCTATGCCGCCTCCTCCAAGAGATATCGATGTGCTTGCCGGCTCATTTCGGAAGGCACTTCAAGCATGCCGCGCTCCGAATAAATGCGCACTGCGGCTCTTGGACTGCCCACGACAACATGACAACGATGGCAGCCATCCAGGGCTTCCTCGATCCAATTCTTCAGGAGGAGGTCCGTGGCGTCGTTCACAGATGCAGAGAGTCTTTTGAGAAGATATCGGCAATCGACCATTTGCTTTGCTCCTTTGAATGAAGTGATTAAGTGATTCCGCGGAAGACGTTATCGCTGCAGTCGAACTGGAACACTCTCTTCCACGGCTGTTTGGCTTGGGACCAATTTAGGAAAAGCTTTGGACACAAGCTCGACCGCAGGCGCCAGTCCAGCGAATGCACCGAGCAAGATCCCGTAGACAAGATGCCCAGCCAGAGATGCAAGGACCGCAACTGTACCGCCAATGTGAGCGCTGAAAAATCCGGCTCCAACCATCGGCAACACGGCGATCTGTGAGATAAGCCATAGGACGACTGCGAAAAGTGCTCCTCGCAGCGCGGGCGCGCCGAGCAGAAATCGGTAGGCAAATGCAGCATAGATCAACGGAAACAGCAGTGAACCATTGATGAAATGCGCGATCAAGCCCATCGTCCAGCCGCCAAGCATGCTGCCCAGCATGGCCGCAATGTCCATTCGCACACCGAATAAGGGAACCACTAGATACATCATCGCCGTCATTACTGGGGTGGCCACAAACCCGCCCAAAATGGCTCTACCGATGCTTGGTCTCATGAGGACCACCTCCAACTGCTTATCTGCTTGAATGATTTGCGAGCGAGAAAAAAGTTTCAGTGCCTTGAGGAATTCCCGGTGCGGAACGCCTTTAGAGATTAGCTCGCGTGATCACTTATGTAGCGAAGCTGTGGATTGGACGCGATGAAAAGCGCAAAGGCCTACCTCGGTGCATCTCCTTCGTCCGCGCGGATGTGCGAGCCTCATCTCCCAATCACGGCCGCTAGACGCGAATGCAATCGCTCACTGTAATCCGGCGGAACTTCAAGAACGCCCTCATCGGAGAAGATGAAGAGAACCTTTTTTACGCTGTCGAAGACAACAGAGCAGCGGCGGCAGCCACGCAGATGCTGTTCGATTTCCTGGCGCAACTCCGGCGCAACCTCATTGTCAAGGTAATTTGAAAGTTCTGCTAAGACGTGTCTGCAACTTACCATGGCCTGGACCCCTTCAAAAACGGCAAACGATCGCTCCATCTCTTCTTGAATATCGGCGTCAGATCTTCGCGTAGCTGCAATCGCGCGCGGTAAAGTCTGGTCTTTACCGAGCTTGCAGTTATACCAAGAATTCTCGCGGTGTCCACGATGCTGAAATGCTGTACATCCCGGAGAACAAAGACTTCGCGATATTTTTCTCCCAGTGCAAGCAGCGCTCGCTTGAACTCTTGGCGAATCTCCTTGCGCTCGAGGGTTTCAGAAGGGATTTCGCGCCAGTCTGCAAACTGCCGCGGTGGCATCATGTCACCCTCATCACCATCACCGACATGCGCATCGATCGACTCAAACAACTGGCTGCGATTGTGACGCAGGCGCATCCGCGCTTCATTCATGACAATCTGCATAAGCCAACTCTTAAATGTTCTCTCGTCACGCAATCGATCCAGGAACTTGAAAGCCTTTAGAAATGCTTCCTGGGCAACTTCCTGGGCTTCAGCCTCGTTCTTGATAACCGAATTGGCCAGCAAGAACACGCTCCTTTCGTAGGGTCGTATCAACTCATGAAAGAGCGTCGTCTCACCGCTGCGTACCCGCTGGATCATCGTGATTTCATCCATGTGCGCTGGTTGTGGCTCTAACACTCCAGGGCTCCCGTATTGCGGGATAAGGCACTTCTGTGCAAACGCATCTTGCTCGGCATCCTTCGAATTGAGCATAGCGGCTCGATTCACAACTTGAATTCAGGTAATCCTTACTGACCGTTCCTTCTTGCATGATTCACCGCGCCCAGTTTGGTTACAGTCCGCGGGAAAAAGATAGGCGAATTCTCACTTGTAACCAATGTGATTAGTGCGCATCTTGCTCAATGAATCGAAAATTTGAGAACCGATCAGCAAATATGCCCGCGTCTTCATCGATTCCAGTTCAATAATCAAGGAGAAGTTGAGAAATGAGTAAACGCAAACTATCTACTGTCGCGTCGATCTTTTCGTTGTTGGTTGCGGCTCTAGTGATCGCCGCGCTGCCGGCCATGGCCCAGAGCGTGGATGAAACCAAAGTACAAAGCCATAAAACCTACGACCAGACCGTCAGCCAGTTGAAGACCGCGGTAAGCAAAGGAGGCATGATGGTGATGGGTTCAGTTGATCAAGGCAAGATGTTGTCCATGGCCGGTCTGAACCTGAAGGCAACGCTGTTCCTGGTTGGAAATCCGACGGTCGGAAAACAGCTATTCGAGCAGAACCACGGAGTTGGTCTGTACGTGCCGTTGCGTGTGTTCGTGTACGAGGACAAAGACGGCAAGACCTACGTCAGCTATGACAAACCTTCTGAGCTCCTCAAGCAGTTTTCAAATCAGCAGATCGATCAGACTGCAGGGATGCTCGATCAAAAGCTGCAGGGACTGGTTCAGATGGTGACGCAGTAGCTTGAACGGGATGCACGCAAACGTGCATCCCGCTTTCTGAGGTGTAATCGTGAGGAAACTCGTCACCATCGTGATTGTTCTTTTACTGGCGGCCATCGGTCCTAATATCTTTCCGGCGGCTGAAGCAGGCTACAGTTCCATGATCAAAATGGCACAGTTCCTGCTTCTTCCAGGGGTATTCATCCTGGTTGCTCTCCTGGTTATCTTGCGGAAATCCATGCCGGAGTTGACGCGCACGGTTGTCGCCGGGGCGCTCTCCGGAGCTCTGGCCACAACCGCATTGGAAGTTGTGCGCTTGATCGGATTTCATTTCAACTACATGCCCGGGAACCTTCCACGGCTAATGGGAGTGCTTTTGCTTGACAGATTTGCGGAAGGGCCATCTCTTGCTTCGGATATTGCAGGCTGGGGATATCATTTCTGGAATGGCGCGAGCTTCGGGATCATCTATGTCCTATTGCTTGGTACACGACGCCGCTGGGCGGGTGCGCTCTACGGGATTGCTCTCGGGATTGGTTTCATGGTGAGTCCAGTGGTGACGGCACTTGGAGTTGGCTATTTCGGGCTGCAGTTCTCACCGGGATTCCCTTTGACGGTCACTCTTGCTCATGTGGCATTTGGATATGTGCTCGCTGTACTTGCAGCAAGGATGTTGGGAAAGCAATCAGGGATGCTATTGCCGGCACTTCTCGAGCTGCGGAATTGCACGTCTTGTGAAAGCGGGACAGCCAGCCAAATCAGGATTTGATACTGGGAAACAGCCCTCTTCCCATTCCTAGTCCACATCCAATCCAATCCATTCATCGAGGAGGAGAAATCAATGGTCGCGGGTGTGCAAATCGAAGGCGAACCGAAGCCGCTGAGGGGATTCTTGGCTGGCGCAGCAGGCGGATTGCTTGCAGCTTGGATGATGAACCAATTCCAGGGTGTGTGGAGCAAAGTTGCTCAGCAACTGCAGCCGACAAGGACCAGCCCGCAAGAAGACCAGACACAACAGCAAAACTCCGAGGAGAGCGAGGATGCCACCATGAAAGCGGCAGGCAAGCTCGCCAAAGCGACGCTGGGGGAAAGCCTCAATAAAGAGCAAAAGAAAAAAGCTGGCCCTGCAGTTCACTACGCGTTTGGAACAATATCAGGCGCTATTTACGGATTGGTGTCCGAGTATGCGCCAATCACGAAATCAGGGTTCGGGACATTGTTCGGCGCAACCTTGTTCCTGCTCGCGGATGAGATCGCGGTACCAGCACTTGGACTTTCCAAGAGGCCGACACAATACCCGATCTCGTCCCATGTTTACGGATTAGCCTCTCATTTCGTGTATGGCGTGAGTACTGAGGCAGTGCGAAGAGGAATTCGCCGTGTGGCCTAAGCGGAAGGACAGTGCTATGGCTAAAGCGATTTGGAACGGGCAAGTTGTTGCTGAATCGGATCAATATGAAGTTGTAAAAGGTAACATCTATCTTCCCCCAACCTCAATCAGAAGCCAGTACTTCAGGCCCAGCAATCACACCAGCAGATACATTTGGAAAGGCGAAGCTCACTATTACGATTTGCTGGTTGATGGCAAAGAAAACAAAGATGCAGCCTGTTACTATCCTGACCCAAGTAGGGCCGCCAAGAAAATCAAGGATCACGTGGCATTCTGGCACGGTGTCCATGTCGAGCAGTGATCACACTGCGCTGTGGTTAGTTTTCGGTAGCTGCACCATCGTCTTTCGTAGTCAACATTATCAGTGTTCCGATCAGTCTAGGTCAGTGAAAGGAAATTGCGATCATGGCAGAACAAGCTCAGGTTGCGTCATCACCAGAAACTGTTTGTCCCATTTTGAACGGGATGAAAATCCCTCAGGTGAAATTAAGAAATTCAGATGGGGCAGTCTTTGATCTAAGCGCGGTTGTTGTGCAAAAGCTTGCGATTCTGGTTTTCTACCGAGGGGGGTGGTGACCGCATTGCAACCGGCAGTTGGTGCAACTGCGCGATCTTGATTCACAAATTCGTGATCTTGGAATCCAAGTCATTGCCATCTCTCCGGACCAGCCGGCGAAAATTCGAGAGACGCTACAGAAGCACAACTTAAGCTATCAACTTGTCTCAGACAGCACCATGGCGGCGGCCGAAGCGTTTCGCATTGCCTATAAAGTAGATGATGCCACTCGGAAAATGCTTACGCAGAATGGAATAGACTTGGAAGCGGCCTCGGGAGAGAAGCACCATGAGTTGCCGGTACCCGCCGTGTTTCTGGTAGCAACGAATAGCGTAATCCAATTTGAATACGTCAATCCTGATTATTCGGTGCGCGTTCATCCAGATCTCCTGCTTGCTGCGGCACGCGTGTTCAAAAAGTGACGATCAGAGTCGTATTGCAATCTCGATCTGACCGAGAGCTGGACCCGCGATGGCAAAATCTGGAACTTTATCGAGGAAGACTCGTCAGAAGCGCTGATCCATGATTCGTCACTTCTCGGACGAGTGGTGCGTATCCAGGGCGCATATATCGCGAGGCCGATTCCATCTGGGTGGATAAATATGAATTGCTCTAGATCGCTTGCTCTGGTGGGCCTGTCGGTGCTGCTTGGCTTGTTGCTTGGAACAAACAACACCACGGCCGTTCGGCAGTCTGGCTCCGAAACCAGCAACACCGAAGAGCGTACGAAACTGGGGGAAGAGCCTAAGTACACGAACCGGTTGATCAAAGAAAAAAGTCCCTATCTGCTTCTTCATGCGCACAACCCAGTTGATTGGTATCCCTGGGGTGAGGAGGCTTTCGCCAAGGCGCAACGCGAGAACAAACCGATCTTCTTATCGGTGGGATACTTCACCTGTCACTGGTGCCACGTGATGGAGCGAGAGTCATTCTCGAACCCCGAAGTCGCGGCGCTCATGAACAGTTCGTTTGTCTCCGTCAAAGTGGACCGGGAAGAGCGGCCGGACATTGATCGTGTGTATATGACATTTGTCGAAGCAACGACCGGCAGCGGGGGCTGGCCCATGACCGTATTCTTAACTCCTGATCTGAAGCCCTTTTTTGGCGCAACATATTTTGCTCCCCGCGATCAATTCGGAAGACCTGGACTGCTCACTATCCTCCCTAAGATTGTCGAGATCTGGAAGAGCAAGCAATCGGATGTTGTGAATTCAGCCAATGACATTACCCAAAAACTTCAAGCGCAGATGAACGCGATGCCCGCTTCTACGGAAAGCCTGGGCTCATCGGTTTTGGATAAGACTTACGAACAAATCAAGCGGAGCTACGATTCGAAAAATGCAGGGTTCGGCGGCGGCCAGAAATTCCCCAGGCCGGTCGCCTTGGAATTTCTATTTCGGGATTGGAAGCGCACACTGAGAAAAGATTCTCTGGATATGGCTTTGCATACTCTCGAAGCGATCGCCAGAGGAGGCGTACATGACCAACTTGGCGGCGGCTTCCATCGCTACAGCACCGATCCAGAATGGCGGGTGCCGCACTTTGAAAAGATGCTGTACGACCAGGCACAACTGGCCATCAGTTATTCCGAGGCTTATCAGATCACCCACGGGTCCAGCTATGCCAAGACCGCCAGTGAAATACTGGATTTCACGCTGCGTGAAATGCGTGGTCCGGAGGGGGCATTCTACTCTGCCCTGGATGCCGACAGTCCCTTAGGCCCTGGGAAATCAAAGAGCGGAGAGGGCATCTTTTATGTGTGGACGGCAACAGAAATCGAAAGGACGCTAGGGCCGCAGACCGCGCCAATTTTCGCATTCCGGTACGGAGTAGAAGCTGCGGGTAATGTGCCTCCCCAGCGGGACATTGAAGGCTGGCTCAAGGGCAAGAACGTGCTCTACCAGCGACACTCTGTCTCTGAAACTGCACAAAAGTTTGGGCTGAGTCAGACCCAGGCTGATAGTGTGTTGGCGGGTGCACAGCAGAAGCTACTGGCCGTTCGCCAAGCCCGCCCAAAGTCGCCACTCGACACCAAGGTCATCACGGCCTGGAATGGTCTGATGATTTCTGCGCTGGCCAAGGCCAGCCACATTATGGAGGAGCCGCGGTATCTAGCGGCGGCCGAACAAGTAAGTTCTTTCCTCGAGAAGACGATGTACAACCCGGCGACCAGCCGGTTGAAGCGACGTTACCGTGAAGGCAGCGCGCAGGTGGATGGGTTCGTTGAGGACTATGCCTTTCTGATACAGGGTCTATCAGACCTCTACGAAGCTTCGTTTGATTTGAGATATCTCCAATGGGCCAGGCGTCTTCAAGCCGAGCAGGATCGCCTTTTTTGGGATGGGTCGAATTCGGGATATTTCACCAGCGGAACTGAGGCTAGGGTCATTTTGCGGACACGAGAAGCATACGATGGAGCCGAACCCTCGCCCAACTCCGTGGCTGCCATGAATCTGTTGCGTTTATGGCAATACGCCGGCGATGATGCTTTGAAACAGAAAGCCGATCGTATTTTTGCGGTGTTCGCACCCCAGCTTAAGGAGACACCAGAAGGCAGTCCCTATCTGGCCAGCGCTCTGGATTTTGGGCTGGACAAGCACAAACAGATCGTAATTGCCGGCGATCCTTCCCAGAAGGATACAAGGGAGATGCTGCGCCTGGTTTGGTCCCGGTTCATCCCCAATCGAATTCTGATACTGGCGGATGGAAGCCAAGCACAGAAAGAACTTGCATCCTTGCAACCCATCGTCGCCACCATGTCTCGCAAGGACGGCAAAGCTACTGCCTATATTTGTGAGAACTTCGTCTGTAAGCTGCCGACCAATGACCTTGTCACAGTTGCAAGGCTGCTCGACGGCAAGTAGTGGAGCCTTGGCACGCACGCCGCGATCATGCCGCTTCACCGCCAGCGTTGGTTATTGACGATTCTCTCCGGTGGACTTCAAGTACTGATCTTCCCCGATTCCAGTATTTATGCGTTAAGCAGTTCGTTCACTCCCTCCAATCAGCTGAATTCTTCCAGACGCGAAGACTCGCACAGAAAATCCCTCAGCGCCCTTCGATATGCTGCTTTCAAAGTATGAGACATCGAATAATACCCGGCGCACGGCTCCGTGCTGCGCGAGTTCAGCTCGGCCTTACATTACGTGATGTGGAGGCAAAGAGCCGTGTTATTGCTGCTGAACGAGCGGATCGCAGATTTGCAGTTCCGTTCAATCGAACTTCCAGAAGGGAAATACTGCGCCGAGCATCTTCCGACTGCGTGCACTGGCTCGCATTTACGGACGAAGTATGCGGGATCTGCTGCGCTGGTATGGAGTTCGGTTCCGGTAGAACGCCATTTTCAAAGAATCTGAGATGCCTTTCGAGTTGATTGTCATAGCGCCTGCGTAAATCAGTCGTCGGCTACTTCGATAAGCTTTGCTCTTCCCGTCGCAAGCCCGCGATCTTAGCAAGTTGTCGACGCTGCCACCTGAAATCCCTGCTCTACGATGGCTTCGCGGATTCCGTCCGGCTCAACCTCGCTCTCGCGATAGCGAATGGTGACGGAGTGATCTGCAGGATCGCCGGTTACTTCGTCCACTCCCTTGAGCTGCTTCACTGCTTTCGATATGCCTTTCAGGCAATGCTCGCAATGCATGTTGCTGACGAAGCGTGATTTGCTTTTGCGGGCGGCCACGAGCTTTGGGCAACAGCCGACCGGCAAAGGAGTTCGTCAGAATTGTGGTGACACTGGCAATCATCGCTATCATTGCCCAGACTGGGTGTAAGAAGCCTGAAATCGCCACCGGCACGCCGATGCCGTTGAACATGAATGCCAGTGTAAGGTTCTGTACGGTTTTCCTGTACGAGGTCTTCCCAATTTCGTAGGCATCGATTACAGCGCCCAGCCGCTGTCCGATCAGCACAACGTCAGCAGATTCGATGGCGATGTCTGTACCGGCGCCAATCGCAATGCCGACATCTGCTTGCATGAGCGCAGGAGCGTCATTGATTCCATCGCCGACCATCGCGACGCGATGCCCCTGGTTCTGCAGTTCGCGTATAACGGCAGCTTTGTCCTGCGGAATCACTTCTGCGCGATATTCCGTGATTCCGACTTGCTCGGCCACGGCGCGGGCAGTGGTTTGGTTATCGCCCGTGAGCATCACAGGCTCAAGGCCGGCTTCGCGCAAGCGCCGAATGGTCTCTCGTGCGTCAGCTTTGATTGGATCGGCTATGGCAATCAGGCCAGCGAGTTTCCGATCAACGGCAAGCGCGACCACGGTCTCGCCCCGTGATTGCATCGCGGTAATCTGATCGCGTGCCGTCGAAGGGTCCACACCCTCAGCTTCGAGGAAGCGCGGCTTGCCAATGAGGACATTGCGGTTTTCAGCTTGGGCTCGCACGCCGCTCCCCGGCACGGCTTGGAAATTGGTGACCTGAGGAAGTGCGATCTGCTGTTCCTGTGCGGCGGCCACAATGGCCCTCGCCAGCGGATGTTCCGACGAGCTCTCTGCGGCCGCACTCAAGCGCAGCACGTCCTCGCGATTGAAACTTGGGAGCGGAACCAAATCTGTCACTGCCGGCTCGCCGCGCGTTATTGTGCCGGTCTTATCCAGCGCCACTTTGCGCACGTCCTTCAGTGCCTGAAAAGCCTCTGCCGAACGCATCAGCACGCCGCGTTCGGCGGCCATGCCACCGCCTCGAATCATGGCCAGCGGGCTTGCCATCCCCAGCGCACACGGATAGCCCATCACCAGCACAGCAAGCACGGCAAAGATAGCGCGAGTCCAGTTGGCAGAGCCGGTGACGAGAAATGCGCCAAGCGTCCAAATGAGAAATGCTAGCGCGGCGGCTCCCAACACCGCCGGAACATAAACGGCTAGTACCCGATCCACGAGCGCAAGGATTCCCGGCTTGAGTGCGCGTGCCTCTTCGACACTGCGTGCGACCTGTTGTAAAAAGCTCTCTTCACCGACCTTAGTGACGCGCACCAGCAGGGTGCCAGTCTGGTTAACCGAGCCACCGATCACCTGATCGCCGGGCTTCTTCTCCTGGGGAATGGATTCGCCGGTCACCAGACTCTCATTCACACCGGACAAGCCTTCGACTACCTCGCCATCAACTGGAATGGACTGTCCTGGACGAACCCGGACGAGATCGCCTGGCCTTACCTGCTCAATTGGAACCTCCTCTTCCCGGCCGTTGCTTACGAGGAGCGCCGTTGGAGGCGCGAGAGAGAGCAATTTCCGAACGGCTTGCGAACTGCGCGTCCGCACGCGCAGTGACACATATCCCGACAGGAGGTGATACGTGGTGATGAATACCGATACGGCGAAGAAGTCAGCAATAGGGAAAGACGACGAGAAATAACCCAGGAAACCGCCGAAGAGCCCAGCGAAAGCTCCGAATTCCAGGAGCACGTGTTGATTCAGGATTCTGCGCCGCAAGCTCGCCCATGCCATGAGCAGGATGTGCCAGCCCGGCCCAAACACAGTCCCCAATGCCAACAGTGGCATGAGGAGCGGCAGCAAGGGCACGGTTTCCGGATGAGCGATCACCCCAACCCACATCAGGATCATCATCGTCAGGGCCACGACGGTGAAGCTGGCGGCGATGAGCAGGTTGTTGCGCTCGCCGATTAACTCTGCCTGTTCTTCCTCGAATGTGCGGACCTTCTTAGCATCGCGGACGGTGTAGCCGAGATCAAGAATGATCCGCTTCAACTGATTGGGAGAAACTCTGGATGGCTCGTATTCGATGAGCGCTTCCTCGTGCGCCAAATTCACGCTGGCACGTCGTACGCCCTCGGTGCGCTCCAGCGCTTTGGTCATGCTGGCCACACAGAAGGAGCAAGACATGCCGCCAACTTTCAGTTGGAGCTTTTCAGTCCCGCCTGCGCGGGCGAACGCTTCAGGAACGTTGCTCCGGGTTGCGGACTGCCAGTCTGGAATATTTGAGACTATCCCCATGTGTTAGCTCGCCATCTGGGCCTCGTAGCCAATCTCCTCAAGCTTGGCCCGAACCTGCTCTGGCGTTATCTTTACCGGATCAATCGAGACGCGTATCTTCTGCGTCGCAGCGCTGGCTTGGACATCTGCCACTCCGTTTACCCGCTGCAGCGCCCTGCCGATCCTCCGCTCGCAGCTCTCACAGTGAATCTTGTCTGGTCCTGTGACTGTGAATTCAATTTGACGCGCCATAAATTCCTCCTTTGTGATTAGGCTAAGGCCTATATCCCGGTATAGAGTCAAGCGCTCATGAAAGGCACTGTACCACGCACATCTCTGACCTTTACTGCGGCGTGCCCGCCTGCTTGATTATCTTCAACACCAGCACCCGGTTGGCTTGGAGATCGGTGGCATAGACCGTGCTTCCGTCGGGTGAAACTGCAATGTGTTCGGGTGAAAAAACATCGGGATTGGCACCCGGGATTGTCCAATCCGCGATACGCTCTCCGTCTGCTGCGAGCATCACCACTCGATGATTGCCGCTATCGGCCACATGCAGGAGCCCGTCCGGACCCTCGGCGACACTGGTTGGAACTTTAAAACCTCTTCTCGATGTAACCAGCAATGGCCAAAGCCAAAACAGGTGATATCCAACTCGCTTAAGCGACCTGCCTTGAGGATCAAACCACTGAAGCTGGTAGTTAGGCATCCGCCACCAGCAACTTGCCATTGTGCAAACAGTGATGTCGGTCGGATAGTGCACAGCGCCTGTGCCGATTCGGCCGGCATGGCCGAATGTGGCCATAGAAGAACCATCACCGCGAAATTCCTCTACACGATGATTGTAAAAATCCGCCACGTATACATGTCCCGACCTGTCCGTAGCAACACCGGCGGGAGCATTCAATTGCCCTGGACCTTTTCCGGAACCGCCAAACGCGAGAATGAATTTCCCCTCAGCCGTGAATTTCTGCACGCGGTCCTGGTCGTAATCGGAAACCAATACGGACCCATCGGATGCGACTGCCACTCCAGTAGGGCTGCTGAATTCCCCAGGGCCATTACCATCCTTCCCCCACTCACCTTGGAACTCTCCCGCAGCATTGAAGTGAACGACACGATTGCGAGCATCACTTACGTAAACGTCCCCTTGGCTGAAGCAACTTACCGGATGGTGCACCAGGTCCATCCCAGTATCCAGCCGGTTCGTATTTCGCAGTGGGCGCGCTGGCCTGCGAAACTGTCCAGCTTGTGCCCCACACAGCTATCGCCATTACGGCGACAACGATGACTACCAGGAAAACAAGAAGAACAATACGGGAACGCCCTAATTCGGATCTGTCCTTTCTCACTGCTTCTTTGCCTCAGTCGTCGCGCCGCTCACTTCGCGTGCGCGAAAATTTCCCGCCTTTTCGATGATCTGAATGATTTCCTGTGGGGTTGTTTTCTGTGGATCATAAGCAACGCTGGCGACTTTTATTTGCCAATCCACCTGGGCAGATTTCACGCCCGGCTGCTTCTCCAGCGAGGTGGCAATATTGGCGGCGCAGTAGGTGCAGCGTTCCTCATTGGCTTGTGGCAGTTCCTTGGACAGACGCACCGGGACTGCCAGATTGTTCGGCTTGCCCCGCATTCCACCATTCGATTTTTCCTGGTGAGAATCCCGCGTCTCGGATGGCCTTGCGGATCTGGTCATCGGTAACCTTGCTGTCCGGCGCGAAATCAACAATCGCTTTGTCTTGGCCAAGCGTCACATCCACTTTCTTGGCGCCCGGCAGGCTGAGCAGGTGCTTCTTGGCGCCATAGGCGCAGAACGGACACGACATGCCCTTGATCTCCACCGCCGCCTGCTTGCCCGTGTTCGCCTGAGAAGCAGACTGCCTGCTGGTGTTCGTCTGCGGAACAGCGAACATTGCAGAAGTCAAAAGCAGTATGCTGGCCGCAACCGCGACCCGCGCTCGCAAACTTTTGATTGATTGAAGCAAATCGAAAATCATTTTTGTTTCCTGATTACTTGCTACGGAGCGAGAAGTTGAAATGAAACCCAACTGTGACCTGGTAATCGCTTCGCAAGGCCGTCCCATGCAGGCGCTGGCTAGCAGGAATCTGAACAATTGCCTCCACTGCGTAGCGGGAGGTCACGAACTGCACCCCTGGATCTACGAACCACTGCGTGCCGCCCGAATTTATGTCAGCAATACCGCTCATCTGATTTCTCGCCTGATGAACCAGATTGCTCTCCAGGACGGCGTAGAGAAAATGCGGTACTCCCGCCCCTAATTTTCTGGGCCAGGCCCTATATTGGAATGATGCGTCGGCGAAAGACTGGTTACCGAAGCGGAAGGCATCGGCTTCGGTATTCTTGCGATAACCCGCATCGGCGTTGAACTCCCAATTGAAGGTTTGCCATGTCAGGGTGCCGCCTCCGAGGACATCCCACGATCCCGAGCCAAGCTGCAGAGGCTTGGGCAGGAGTCCGAAGCGGTCTGACTCGTTGCTCTTTCGGTGGGGGCTTTGACTCCTCCAAACGGAGCGATGCGTATCGTCGAGCCTTTTCGGTCTAACGTATAGGCCGTGTAGCGGACGAGAAAGATTGTATCGCCCACGCCGCCGAGGCTGCGCGTTACACGGCCGAGAGGCGTGTCCACCCGAATGGAGTTGTGCTGCAAGGGAAAATCGCAAACAATGTCACTCGCGCAGTCGGACCCACGGCAAGGACCGATGGCACCGCCTGCACGGTCACGCTGCGATCAAGGGAAGTGGCATCACCGCCCGCGCGGAACAGCACATATTGAACGCGAAATACTCCTGTCCTTTTTGCAACCGGCAGCGCCGTATTGAAGGTGATTGGTCCAGCGCGCGCAGCTTGCGGAATCCAGAACAATGCGAGCAGAGTCAACCCGGCACGCGAGATCTTCCTCGGCAACATGCTTTCGTGTTCTCCTCCAGCCTACGACTCAAGCGTAAACCCTCTAGTTAGGTATAGAGTCAACGTTTTTCTATCCGAGAATCTTTGGGAAATGCGCATGGTCGAGAGCGAGTCACGAGGTCCAGAAATCATCCGCTGCTCGGGGTTTCGAATGCCTGCCGTAGCTGCTCGTCGGTAATAAGCCGTCAAGGCGATTGACCTCTTTGCCATTCCTGAACACGAGCACCGTGGGAATGCTTTTCACATTCAAGCGGTTTGCGATCGAGAGATCGCGTTCAATATCGACTCTGTACACCGGCACCCGCCCTGAGAACTGTTGAGCAACACGCTCCAGGCGCGGTTCCAAAGCTCGGCACGGGGCGCATGTCGCCTCGTAAAAATCGAGCAGCACTGGCCCGTTCGCTCGTAACACTTTGCCGTCAAATTGATCTGCCGTGATTGGTTCGATGTTGCTCATTGCGGCGAACGGGCCAGAATAGCCGAGGGGCGCGCCGAGGGCGTTGTTCCAAAACCGTTCTTGCTGATCGGCGCTGGGAAAACCTATGCAGCCTTGCGGATTGGGCCCGCTCCCGCGACCTCTCTGCACGTCTTGGCGCAGCGGCGGCAGGCCTCGGCGCACTTCCGCATGGTTTCAACGTCTTTGTATTTCTCGCATTCGGTGGCGCACGCCTCGCAGATGTCGGCGCACACACCGCAAATCTGATGTGCAAATCGCGAGTTCCCCGCCAGCAGAGTCGAACAGGTGCTGCAGACGGGAATGCAGTCATGACAAAGGCGGATACATTCCGCCATCTTGGCTGCATCGAACGTGAGACATTCGTCAATGCAGCTTGCGCACCACCGTACGCAGTCGAGACATTCCTGGATACAGCGTTCTACGGTGGGATTCAGTGCAGTAGTTGTGGCCATAGAGACCTCCTTCGACGCCTTTAGGTGTGTTTGCAGCTTTACAGGTTGCTATACGGCGGTACAGACTTTTCCGAATTCGCTACTTGCGGATTTCTGCATTGGTGGAAGTTGCTGGTGATTTGGCCTCATCGACAATTCGTCCATCCATGACGCGGATCACGCGATCTACTTCGCTGATCATGCGAGTGTCATGCGTCACTACCAGAATCGCCGAGCCCTGTTCCTTGCTGACTCTGCGCAACAGACGCATCACCGCGAGGCCTCGTTCGGTATCTAACGCGGCAGTCGGTTCATCTGCGAGAATGATCGCCGGTCCGTGTGCCAGAGCGCGGGCGATGGCGACGCGCTGTTTTTCGCCTCCGGATAATTTTTCGGGGAAGAGGTCGGCACGATCCGCGACTTCGAGATACTCCAGTAGTTCGTTTGCACGTGAGTCGGCCTGCCGCCCCGTTATGCCGATCAATTCCAGCGGGAACAGCACGTTCTCCTTGGCGGTGAGAAAAGGCATCAGGTTAGCGAGCTGAAAGATAAAGCCCACCTTCTCGCGACGCAGGCGTTGCAGGTCAAGACCGTACCCGTTGTAAACGTTCTGATTTTCCAGAAGTACGCGGCCCTCGCTCGGCTCAGTAACCATACCCAGGATCATGAGCAGCGTGGTTTTCCCGGATCCGCTCGGCCCCATGATGGCAAACAGCTCTCCGTGACGCACTGCGAGGCTGGCGTCTTTAAGCGCCTCGACCTGCATTCGGCCTTCGCCGTAGACCTTAACCAGGTTTTCTGCCGCAATTGCGTATTCCTGCTCAGCCATGATTCCTTAAGTCCCCAGCACGCTGCGCGGATCCACGCTCATCGCCCGGCGAATGGCCATCAAGCTGGCTAGGACAGCGATAACGGCAATTACGACAAGCAACTGCATTACATCGCCGCCTGTCGCCTCGACCCTCCTCGGGAAATACGGTTCGCTGGCGAACTCAAGCCCCGCTCCCAACAGCGTGCCAAGAGCGCCCATGAGCAGGGCTTGCTGGAAAATCATTCCGTAGATGCGACGTGCT
>CAZLIE010000049.1:0-27235 GCA_964559345.1 uncultured Terriglobales bacterium | reverse complement strand
ATCCTGATTGTGCGATGTGCCATTGGGGGGCCTCTCAGGCGCTGGGTATGCGCGGAGGAGACAAGGAACAAGCCAAGGGGGAACTAAAGAAGGCCAAGGATCTGGTGCCGAAAGCGTCGGACCACGAGCAGCGCTACATTCGCGCATATGTAGCCGCCCAAGAAAATGAGGACGACGATGCGGACACTGCGTTTGCCAAAGAGATGGAGATGCTGATGGATCGCTACCCGGATGATATCGAGGCCAAGCTGCTTTATGGCCTCCAGCTGAATCATGGGTATGACAGTGACGGAAATCCGCGCGCCGGATCTTTGTATGGTCAAACGATCCTGCGGGCTCTGGTGCAGCAGCATCCGGACAATGCCGCCGCCAATCACTACTGGATCCATGCTGTGGAATCGAGCCATCCGGAGTGGGCGATTGAAAGTGCGCAGCGCCTCGGCTCGCTCGCCTCCTCTTCCGGACACATGGTGCACATGCCTGGACACATCTTTTATCGCACCGGCGATTACGAGCGAGCGCGCCAGATTTTTCTCGATTCCATGCGCGTTGATCGCGAATACATGGCTCGGCAGAACGTCCGGGTTCGCGACGATTGGAACTACGCGCATAACATCGCTTATCTCATTGCAGATTGTGCAGAAGAAGGCCGATACGACGAGGCACGTGAACACGCTCAGTTGCTGAAAGGCCTTTCACAAGATCCTGACCGGTCGGGTGCCGCCAACTTTTACGTTCTGCAGATTGGGAGCACCGAGGAGAGGCTTGCCATCCGTTTTGCAGATTGGGACCAGGCCATCGATCATCCGATGGAATTCGGAGTGCCAGACGAGAAACTCAGTGTATGGGCGCGCGGTTATCGCGATGGATTGCTTGCGTACGCTCGCGGAATGAAGGCGGTGGATGCAAACCAGTTACTGGAGGCGGAGCACCAGTCCGAAATGCTCGACGCCCTCTTATGGCGGCTCTCAAAAGAAAATGTTGAGGATCAGAATGAAAGCGGTCGCGAGAAGGTACTGAAGCTTCTCGGCACGGCGTCGTTGGAATTGCGCGGCAATGTCGCGATGTCCAAGGGAGAGATGGAGCAAGGCCGCAAACTGCTCGCGCGCGCGAGCGACCAGGAAAGGGAAGTGGGATACTCGGAGCCGCCGCAGTATTCGCGACCGCCGCTGGAAGTGCTGGGTGAAGCTTTGATCCGCGGTCTCAAATTCGCCGATGCGCGAGAGATCTACAAAAAAGATCTTCTCGAGCGTCCGCGCTCTGGATTCGCGCTGTATGGGATCGCGCGTTCGTGGGAAAAAGAAGGGAATCGCACCGAAGCCGGGAAGGCGTACCGCGAATTTCTGGACGCCTGGTCACATGCCGATCCGGACTTGCCACAGATAAGAGCGGCGCGCAACTACCTATCTGCGGAAGTCGCTCAGAAACAGCCGCAATAGATGATCTCGCGGCGGGGTCTCAACTTCAATAACAACTCGTGACACCAGCTTTACATCTGGGTGACAACCGCACTGCCACATCAATGAAAGTATCAGCACTCGCTAGCACGGTTGCGCCGAACGGCAGCCGCGCTCTTTAAGGAGTGGTGATGAGGGTCCTGAGATTGCTTGCATTATGCGACCTCGCGCTCCCTTTGGTTTCCTGCGGTTACTCAATGCCCGGAACGATAAACGGCGTGCCCGAGCTCTCGGGAATGTGGACTCTTAATCTCGCTCCCAGTGCTTCGTCGTCATCCACAACAAATCTGGTGGTCAGCTTTACTCAGAACGGACAGATTCTAGCCGGCAATCTGGTCAGCATTTCGAATCCAGCATCTGCTTGCCTGCCGGCGAGCATGAGTATGGGAACATTCGCCATCTCGGGAACCGTGCAGATGCCGCAAAGCGGACCCAATTTCGCAATGAACATCATGTCTATGCCGAGCGGCTCCGCAAGCAGCGCTGCCATCACAATGTCCGGCTCGACGAATTCGAGTTACAACCTCGTGAGCGGTGCCTATTCCTTCGCGTCACCCGGATCGTGCAGCGCCGGAACCTTCAACATGATAAAGCAATAACTTTCAGATCCAGAGTTGACAACACATCTTTGATGTGTAGAATTCTTTCAGCTCGATTGTGTCGAGCTTTTTCCATGACTCTTTCCAAGACAACCCGAATGGCCATGGCCATGTGCATCCCCGGCGGTGCCTTGTCCACATCGGGAACTTGAAATAGAGCAACCATCTTCCTGATCGTGAGCGGCCGCCAGGGGAATCCGGCGGCTGTTGTGTTTTTGGCGCAAATCTCACGCACAAATCAGAGAGGATGTTCATGTCTTCATCGCGCGGCCTTACAACTCGCACAATCCACGGCAATCTAGTACCTGACCCGGCCACCGGCGCAATCCTAACGCCGATTTACCAGACAACTACGTACGTGCAGGACGCCGTTGGCGTGCACAAGGGCTTCACCTATTCGCGCGCGGCTAATCCGACTGTCTCGGCGCTCGAGGATGTGCTCGGAGATGTCGAAGGCGCTCCGACGCTGTGCTTCTCCACTGGAATGGCCGCAATCACCACGCTTTTTCTTTCCATTCTTAAGCAGGGCGATCACGCCGTCATTTCCGACGTGATTTATGGCGGAACTGTGCGCCTCTTCCGGCAGATTCTGGAAAATCTCGGAATTCGCGCGAGTTTTGTGGATACATCGAACCTCGAAACTGTTCGTGCGGCGATCACGCCAAAGACGCGGCTCGTGTTCATCGAGACGCCGGCCAATCCGACGCTCAAGCTCACCGATATCGCAGGAGTAGCCGCGATCGCGCGTGATGCCGGAGTGCCGCTTGCAGTGGACAACACCTTCCTCACCGCAGTCCTGCAACCGGTCTTCGAGCTTGGAGCCGACATTAGCGTGCTCTCCACTACCAAGTACATCGAAGGGCACAACTCCACCGTGGGCGGATCCTTGGCAACACGGGACGAAGCATTGCTGGAACGCTTTCGCCTCGTGCGCAAGACTGTTGGATGCATCCAGTCGCCACTGGAGTCGTGGCTGACGCTTCGTGGACTGAAGACCCTCACTATGCGTCTGGAACGACACTCGCAAAATGCACTCGAGGTCGCGCGCTGGCTTGAGTCGCATCCCAGTGTCTCGCGTGTGTTCTATCCGGGGCTGCCGACGTTTCCGCAGTACAGACTCGCCGTCCGGCAACAGAAAGCGCATGGCGGAATGCTGTCATTCGAAGTCGCCGGAGGCACGCCTGCGGCGCTCGCGCTGATGAACTCAGTAAAGCTCTGCTCGCTTGCGGAGAATCTTGGCGCGGCCGAAACGTTAATCACGCATCCCGCGAGCATGACTCACTCCGACATTCCGCCTGCTGTGCGGGAGTCGCTCGGAATATCCGACGGCCTCATACGGCTCTCGGTGGGTCTGGAAGACGCATCCGACATCATTGCTGATCTTGAGCAGTCGCTCGAAAAAGCCTGTAGCACGGAAGGGAGTACCGCATGCAGCGCCAGCCGATAGTAGTGCTGAAGTTCGGCAGTTCGGTCCTGCGCTCGGAGGCGGACCTGCCGCGCGCTGTGCATGAAATCTACCGCTGGCTTCGCACCGGACATTCTGTGGTGGCGGTCGTCTCAGCATTCGGCAATACGACTGACGAATTGCTGGCTTCGGCCAGGCGATACTGCGAGCGACCACAGGAGCAGGCACTCGCGTTGCTGCTCTCGACCGGCGAGAAGCGGGCTGCGGCATTGCTCTCGCTTGTACTGGATCGCGCGGGCATTCCGTCCACAGCGCTTGATCCAGCGCGCCTCGGACTGCGAACCAATGGCCGCGTGCTGAATGCCGAGCCTGTGCGGCTCAACGTTCCAGTCGTGCGGCGCGCGCTCGAACACTCGCCGGTGGTGGTGGTTCCCGGCTTCATCGGACAGATGCAAGATGGCCGTACTTCACTTCTCGGACGCGGCGGTTCCGATCTCACGGCTTTATTCTTGGCTGCGCATTTGCGCGCTCAAAGATGCCGGTTGCTCAAGGACGTGGCCGGAGTCTACGACCATGATCCCCACGCTGGCGACGCTCGAAGATATCGCACGCTCACATGGCAGGATGCACTCGCCATGGGCGGCCGGATCATTCAATCTAAGGCGCTCCGTTTTGCACGTGAGCACAATCTCGAATTCGAGGTTGGCGGCGTCGGGTCGGAAGACGCGACGCTGGTCGGCGCTGACCAGACTGCCTTTGCATCTTCCGACAACCCCGGTCCGCCGGTGCGTGTGGCTCTGCTCGGACTAGGAACAGTCGGATATGGCGTTTACCAGGAACTCAAACAACATACTGAAAAATTTGAAATCGTTGGCATCGCCGTCCGAACTTTAGATCGGCCGCAACAAGAGGTCGAACGCGAGTTGCTCTGCGACAACATCTTCGAAGTGTTAAGTCGCGATTGCGACGTGGTTATCGAGACGATCGGCGGATGTCATCCTGCAGCAGAGTGCATTTCTGCTGCGCTTGCCACCAGCAAACACGTGATCACGGCCAACAAAGCGGTCCTTGCCAACAATCCTCAACTCCACAACCAGGCGCGGCAGAGCGGATCTCAATTGCTTTTCTCAGCCGCAGTCGGCGGCGCGCTTCCGGTGCTGGAAGTAGCGCGCCAGCTCTCTCGCGAGTGTGGTATTCGCTCCATCGAAGGTGTTCTGAACGGAACCACAAACTTCATTCTGCACGAGCTCGCGCGCGGAGTTAGCTTCGACGATGCTCTGGCGCTGGCGCAGTCGTGTGGGCTGGCTGAAGCCGATCCGACGGCGGATCTGGATGGGAGCGACGTTGTGGCCAAGCTCGTTCTGATTGCGCACTGTGCCTTCGGGACGGAACTGCAGATCGGTGCGGTTCAGCGAACCGGAATTGCCGAGATCGATCCGCGGCACGTCTTCGACCTCTCGAAGTCAGGCCATGCGGTAAGGCTCGTCGGTTCTATCAAGAAGCAGGACGGAGTAATTGTCGCGGAAGTTAAGCCGATGGTAGTCGATTCGGCTCATCCTTTCGCGCAGGCACATCGCGAAGACAACTGCGTCATCTTCGAATTGGAGAACAACGAGAGGCGAACGCTGCGCGGCAAGGGCGCCGGGCGCTGGCCCACCGCCGAGGCAGTCTTTGCCGATCTGCTCACCCTGGCTGCCGAACGCACAACAAATCTGGAGACTGCAGAGGCGGTAGCATCATGAAAATCGATACCAAGCTGGTTCAGTCGTGCGGCAGCCCCGGCGATCCGCATCGTGCAGTTGCTACTCCCATTTATCAGACCGCGACCTTCGAGCAGGAATCCGCCACGGAGTTCAGCGCGTATGACTACTCGCGCAGCGGCAATCCCACGCGGGCCGTGCTGGAGCAGCAACTCGCGGAGCTTGAGCATGGAAGCAGGGCATTCGCATTCGCCAGCGGACTCGCCGCGCTGACGGCTGTCACCCGGCTGCTGAAGCCCGGAGACGAAATCCTGGTGATCGACGATGTTTATGGTGGGACCTGTCGATTATTTTCGAAAATCCTGACGCGATCCGAGATCCAAGTCCGTTACGTGCACGGGTCCACGATCGACGATTTCGCTGCGGCATTCAGCGGCCGTACCCGGCTCATCCACATCGAGAGTCCTACAAATCCCTTGCTGAAGATCGTGGACATTGCCGCGCTCGCGGAATTTGCGCATGAGAAAGGCGCATTGCTCTGCGTGGACAACACCATGCTGTCTCCTTATCTGCAGAATCCGCTCACGTTGGGGACGGACATCGTGATTCACTCCGCCACCAAGTTCCTGTGCGGACACAGCGATGTGGTCGCCGGAGCCGTGATAGTCCGCGATCCGGAGCTCGCAGAGGAGTTTTACATGATCCAGAACGGAGAAGGAGCCGTCCTTGGTCCATTCGATTCTTACCTGCTGTTGCGCGGGATTAAGACTTTGGGACTGCGAATCGAGCGCCAGCAGTCCAATGCGGGAATGATTGCCGAGTTCCTGACCAAGCATCCCCTAGTACGGCGCGTGTACTATCCCGCTCTTTCGGACCGGCAGAGCGTCGCCATCCATCTTCGCCAGTCGCGCGGCCATGGCGCAGTGGTAAGCTTTGAGACCGGCTCGCTGGAGACTTCCCGAGGAGTTGTGGAGTCACTCAAACTGTTCCCCATCACAGTCAGCTTTGGGGGACTACAATCGTCTGTGAGTCTGCCCGGCCGGATGTCGCATGCCAGCGTGCCGGCACGGGTCGCAGCAACGCGCAAACTTCCAGCCGACTTGGTTCGTCTATCGATCGGGATCGAAAATGTGGACGATCTCATCGGCGATCTTGATGCCGCGCTGGATCTTGCATCCGCTGCGCCGGAATTGCGAGCATCAGCGGTTTGACGAGGGCCGAAGGTCGCGAAAATTATTTTGCATGGCGTGACTCAGGTTTCGTTCTATTCCTGAGTTCACAGTCAAGCTTGCGTGGAGGACTGGTACATTTTGTTGCGTATGTCTGAAAAGCGATTCCGAAGGGTCATTCACGGTGCGAGCGCTGCACTTATTGCCTTGGGATTCCTGGCGGGCTGCGGTAAGTTTTTTGTTTCCGGGAACACGCTGGTGGCGGTTTCACTGACGCCCTCGAATCCCACGATTGCGCCCAGCAAAACGCAACAATTCACGGCTACGGGCAGCTTCGGAGACGGGACCTCACGCGATGTCACGTCCACAGTTACCTGGTCCTCTTCTTCTCCTACTATTGCAACCATCAATAGCTCCGGATTGGCGACTGCCACCACCAGCACCGGCAACACGACCATAACTGCCACTTCCGGCAGCGTTAGCACAAGTACCACCCTCACCGTAAGCACGACCACGGTCAGCAGCATCTCCGTTACCGCGGCCAACGGCAACACTACCCTGACTCCGGGAACTCCGGCTCAGCTAACCGCAACTGCGACTCTGTCGAGCGGCGGGACGCAGGATGTGACCAATTCAGCGACTTGGACCTCGAGTAACAAGGCGGTCGCTACGGTCAGCAACACCGGACTTGTTACCCCGCTGACGGCCGGAAGTGCCACCATTACGGCATCATCCGGAAGTGTGCAGGGGCAGATCACCATCACGGTCATTTAGAAGACAAAGTTCCCTGTTAATCCCCAAGAAAATTAAGAGGGAATTCTGTCTTCCTAGTCTATTTTTTGCGAATTTCGATGCCAATTTCGCAAATTGCCAAAAATTGGAGTGACCCCCCCCAAAAATTGAGACAGGGGTCACCGCACGTTGCGAAGCAACGTGGATGCGGGCGCCCTCGCCCGCGCCTTTTGTCTGCCGATCGCAACAGGAGTGTTTTAGAGGTAAGCAAACGGCACGGCCGGGACGGCCGGATTCACGCAAGCCGTGCCTACGGCCGCCGGTCCTCGAAAGCCCGGATTTCTGGCTCGTGCTTTAGCGTGAGCCCGATCTCGTCGAGTCCTTCCAGCAGGCATGTCCGCCGAAAGTCGTCGATGTGAAACGTTTTGTGGAAGCCATGCTTGTCCTCGATCGTTCTGCTTTCGAGGGAGACCTGCAGTTCATAGGCAGGCAGATCTTGCGCGCGCCGGGCTAGCTCGGCAACTTGATCTTCCGCAAGCGTGATCAACAGGATGCCGTTGTTCTGCGCATTCGTGCTGAAGATGTCGGCAAAGCTGGTCGCGATTACTGCCCGAATCCCGAAGTTGTCCAGAGCCCAGGCGGCGTGCTCGCGCGATGAGCCGCAGCCGAAATTCTTGCCCGCAATCAAAATGGAAGCGCCCGCATATCGCGGCTGATTCAACACAAACTCCTGGCGCGGCGTGCCGTCATTCGCGTATCGCCAGTTATAGAAGAGGAACTCGCCATACCCGGTGCGCTCGATGCGCGCGAGAAACTGCTTGGGAATGATCTGATCGGTATCGATGTTGCTTCGGTTCAGCGGAGCGACAATGCCTTTGTGATCGCGGAACGCTCTCATGCGGTCTGTGCCTCTTTGAATCTCCACTTTCTCACGTCGGTGAAGTGACCGGTGATGGCCGCCGCTGCAGCCATCGCGGGACTGACCAGATGAGTGCGTCCGCCTCTTCCTTGTCGTCCCTCAAAATTGCGATTGCTCGTCGAGGCGCAGCGCTCGCCGGGATTCAAGATGTCAGGGTTCATGCCAAGACACATCGAACATCCAGACTCACGCCAATCGAAGCCGGCGCTGCGGAAGATTCGGTCGAGGCCTTCGGCTTCAGCAGCATGCTTCACCTGCTGCGATCCGGGCACGATCATCGCTTGTACGCGCGGATGTACATGGTATCCCCGCACTACTTCGGCTGTGGCCCTTAAATCTTCGAGCCTGGCATTCGTACATGAGCCGATGAAGACGCGATCGATCCCGATGTCTTCGATCGCGGTACCCGGTTCGAGTCCCATGTAGGCCAATGCGCGCTCCGTCTGCTGCCGATCCGCCTCAGACGTGGCATCGCTCGGACTCGGCACACGTCCGGTGACCGGTGACACCATTCCCGGATTTGTTCCCCAAGTGACAAACGGTTCAAGAGCTGCGGCATTGATTTCGACTGTGCTGTCGAAGACGGCGCCGTGATCAGTGCGCAACGATTGCCAGCGCGAGAACGCTCTCTTGAAATCTTTCGGCGCAAAACGCCGTCCGCGGACGTATTGGAAGGTGGTCTCATCCGGTGCGATCATGCCGGCGCGCGCCCCCGCCTCAATACTCATGTTGCAGAGAGTCATGCGGCCTTCCATCGACAGGGCAGAGATGGTCTCGCCACGATACTCGATCACGTGACCCGTCGCGCCATCGGAACCGATGCGCCCGATCATGGCCAGCGCCAGATCCTTAGCGGTCGCTCCGAACGGCAGTTTGCCGGCGAACACCACTTGCATGGTTTTCGGCTTCTTCTGCCAGAGACATTGAGTCGCAAGAACGTGCTCAACTTCCGAAGTGCCGATGCCAAATGCCAGCGCGCCAAAAGCGCCATGCGTGCTGGTGTGGCTGTCGCCGCAGACGATGGTCATGCCCGGCTGGGTCAATCCCAGCTCCGGGCCAATCACGTGCACAATCCCTTGCTCGGGCGATTCGATGTCGTACAACTGCACGCCGAAGTCGCGGCAATTGTTGCGCAACGTTTCTATCTGCTTGGCAGCGATCAGATCGGTTATGGCGGCGCGGTTCGCAGTGGTCGGGACATTGTGATCGACGGTGGCGACGGTCAGTTCCGGGCGGCGCACGCGCAAACCGGCCAAGCGCAGCCCTTGAAAGGCCTGCGGCGAAGTGACTTCATGCACCAGGTGGAGATCGACATACAGCAGCGTGCGTCCATCGGCGTTCTGACGGACCACATGCTGCTCCCACAGTTTTTCAAACAATGTTTTCGACGGCATCTTTGTCATTAAACTGCGTGATACGCTTGGCGCCGAATCACCGCTCCGGCAAGCGCCTCTTCGACGATTGCACCCATGTCGCTGGTGGATACCTGCTGCTCTTTGGGTGAACGATGGATGTCTGCGGTGCGATATCCCTGGGCAAGAGCAGAACGGATCGCGGTATCGATCTCGTCAGCCTCGCGGCCCATTCCCGCAGTGTGGCGGAGCATCATGGCCACGGATGAAATCGCGCCCAACGGATTCGCCAAGTTCCGGCCGGCGATGTCCGGAGCCGAGCCATGTACCGGTTCGTACAGATTCACTTTGCCGCCGATGCTGGCCGACGGCAGCATGCCAATCGATCCAGTGATAGCCGCAGCTTCGTCGGACAAGATGTCCCCAAACAGATTTTCAGTGAGCACGACGTCGAAACGTTTTGGATTCGAGACAAGATGCATGGCGAAGGCGTCCACCAGAATGTGCTCGAGGGTCACATCCGGATAACTCGTAGCAACGTGTGTAACGACATTGCGCCAGAGCTGTGAGGTTTCAAGCACGTTAGCTTTGTCAACGGAGGTGACCTTTGACCTCCGATGCCGCGCCTGCTCAAAGGCGACGCGGGCAACACGTTCGACCTCAGCCTCACTGTAGCGCATGGTGTTCCAGGCCGCGTGCGCGACGTCGTCCTTTCCACGTGGCTCGCCGAAGTAGAGCCCACCGAGCAGCTCACGGACGAACAAGACATTCGATCCTGCAACCAGCGTCGGGCGGAGAGGCGAGCAGTCGGTAAGGGCGTTGTAAGCGATGGCCGGCCGTAGGTTCGCATAACCACCTAGCGCAATGCGCAATTGCAGCAGTCCGGCTTCGGGCCTGCGGTCCTGGGGAAGGGAATCGAAGTGTGGAGCGCCGACGGCCCCGAGCAACACCGCGTCACTCTCGAGACACGCGTCCAGCGTGCTGGTGGGCAAAGGGAAGCCACAGGACTTGATTGCAGCTCCGCCAATCAAATGCTCGTCGGATTGCAATTCAAAGCCGCCGATATCAGCAAGGGTGCGCAGAACACGCATCGCCGTGGTGGTAACTTCCGGCCCGATTCCATCTCCGGGCAAAACAGCAAGCTTCAATCTCATCATTGCCTCTTCTTGGCTACAGCGATTGCGGGATCATGGCCGCTGCCGCTCGCGCGCGCGTGGGTTGGCGGGTAATCGGAAGCAATCCAAGCAGATCCTGGTCATAGATATTCTTTTTACGGTCTGCCAACTCGGTGAAGCGAGCATAAGTTTCTGCGAGTTCGACCGAGTCAAGCCGATATCCGAGTTCGGCAAAGCGGACTTGGAGAGCGTGGCGCCCGGAGTGTTTGCCGAGCACGATCTTGGTTCCCGGCGCGCCGACCGATTCGGGTGTCATGATCTCGTAGCACAACGGATTCGACAGCACGCCGTGCTGATGAATGCCGGCCTCGTGCGCGAAGGCATTGGCTCCGACGATGGGCTTGTTAGCCTGCGGCCCGAAGCTGATGGTGCTCGCCAATTGCTGGCTCGCCGCGTATAGACGCGAGGAGTCGATGGCCGTTTCGTAGGGCATCTGGTCGGCGCGTACCCGCATGGCCATGATTACTTCTTCGAGCGGCGCGTTGCCGGCACGCTCTCCGATTCCGTTGACGGTGCATTCCGCCTGGCGCGCGCCAGCCTCAATTCCCGCCAGCGTATTGGCGACGGCAAGGCCGAGATCGTTATGGCAATGGACAGAGATCACGGCCCCGTCCAATCCGCGAACACGTGCACGAAGTCTTCGGATCAGATTGCCGTATTCGATAGGCAACGTGTAACCGACGGTGTCTGGGATATTGATGGTAGTAGCGCCAGACTCAAGCGCCGTCTCGACCATCTCGCACAGAAAATCGAAGTCGGAGCGGGTGGCGTCTTCGGGAGAGAACTCCACGTCTTCACACTTCGACTTCGCCAGGCTGATCGCGGTCCGCGCTTGCTCCAGGGCCTCAGCGCGTGTGATCTTCAGCTTGAATTCAAGATGTATATCTGAGGTCGCGAGAAACAAATGGAGACGCCGTCTGGCGGCTTCGGACACGGCCTGCGCTGCGCGTTCGACGTCCTCTACCTTGCACCGCGCCAGCGCAGCGATTTGGGGACGCCGCACCTCGCGCGCGACGCGCTGCACGGCGGCAAAGTCGCCGTCTGAAGCGATAGGAAAGCCGGCTTCAATCACATCAACGCCAAGCTGGTCGAGACACTTGGCCATGCGCAGCTTCTCCGGGATATTCATACTGCATCCGGGTGACTGCTCGCCGTCTCGCAACGTCGTGTCGAAGATGGTGATCCGTTCCATGGCGCTCCTCTGTGAAAAAGTAGCCAAGGAATGTTTTTACCTGCGGGTGCAGTTATAATCCAAGCTTATAATTGTTATAGAATCATAAGCCTCAGTTGTACTATCACTCTAGCTTATACCGGAGTCACCGCGGCTCGATGGACCTTTTTCAGCTTCAGACTTTTCTCGCGGTCGTGGACGAAGGCAGCTTTTCGCGAGCGGCGCACCGGTTGCATCGCACACAACCGGCCATCAGCCAGACCATCCAGAAGCTCGAAGAGGAACTTGGGGAGTCGTTGCTCGACCGCTCCTCACGAGATGGAACCCTGACAGATGCAGGCCACGTCATCTATGAATACGCGCAGAAACTGCTGAACCTGCGTACGGAAGCGCAGACCGCATTGAGCGAGCTTCACCAGCTCCATCGCGGCAAATTGACCATCGCGGCCAATGAATTCACCTGCCTCTACCTGCTGCCGGTGCTTGATGAGTTTCGCCGGCTGTATCCCATGATTAGAATCACGGTGCAGCGCTCGCTGGGAAGCCGCGTGCCAGACGAGCTCCTGAATCGGAGCGCCGAACTCGGCGTCATCTCATACCGCCCCACTTCCCCCGACCTGCAGTCGGTATCCGTGTACAGCGACCAGCTTACTTTTCTGGTTCATCGCAAACATCCACTGAGCGGAGAGGCCCGAGTAAAGATCCATCAACTTGGCGCGGAGACCTTCATCGCACACAACGTGCCGTCGCCATATCGAATGAAAGTGATCGAGGCCTTCCGAAAATCGAAGACGCCGCTCAACATGGGAGTCGAGCTTCCGACGATCGAGTCGATCAAACGTTTTGTTGCGATGGGGAATGGAGTGGCGCTGCTGCCGCGAATATCCGTGCAGGACGATCTCGGCGGCAAGCTCGTCAGCATTCCCATCCCCGAGTTGCAGTTTGAGCGAAAACTACGATTGGTCTATCGCAAGCGCTCCAAGCTTTCGCACGCTTCCAAGGCCTTCCTCAAAGTCGCTCAGTCATTCGCGAATACGCGGCCCAATTACCTGTACATTGTCGAGCGCTAACAAAACATCAGTTGCAAATACCACGCCCAACCGGATAGGGTGTCGAAGCACGGAGGTGAGTACATGTCATTAATCAATGGCGATAAGGCCCGCGACAATCGCATACGGAAAAAACGGATCAAGATGCGCGAGAAACTGCGTGAGTTGAAGGCCAAGGTCCTGGAAAAGCCCCAACCCAAGAAGCGCTAACTCCATTTCGAATGCGACGGAAACTCCTCGAGATACTTCCATTTCTTTTTGCGGTTCTGTCAGTGGCTGCATCTTTCGCACAGCCTGCCCCACCGCTACAACGCTGGTCTGAACAAAAGGCCAATGCGTGGTATAGCCAGCAACCCTGGTTGGTGGGCAGCGATTACATTCCTGCCACTGCCATCAATGAGCTGGAGATGTGGCAGGCGGCGACATTCGATCCGCAACAGATCGACAAAGAGTTTGGATGGGCGGAATCGCTGGGCATGAACACAATGCGGATCTTCCTGCACGATCTGCTTTGGCAGCAGGACGCGCACGGCTTCATCCAGCGCATGGACGCAGTGCTTGCGATCGCGTCCAAGCACCATATCCGTCCCATCTTCGTGCTGTTCGATTCGGTCTGGGACCCCATGCCCAAACTCGGTCCACAACATCCGCCGATTCCCGGCGTACACAATTCCGGATGGGTGCAGAGCCCGGGAGCGCTTGCGCTGCAGGATCCGGCGCAGTATCCACGACTGCAGACCTACGTGAAGGGAGTAATTACGGCCTTTGCCAACGATCCGCGCGTGCTGGCCTGGGACCTGTGGAACGAACCCAACAATACCAATGGCGCGGCGCAGGCGGATTTCGAGGTTAAGAACAAGCGTGAGCTGGTACTGGCCTTGTTGCCGCAAGTGTTTGCGTGGGCGCGCGCGTCAAATCCCAGTCAGCCGCTCACCAGCGGCGTGTGGGACGGCGACTGGTCCACCGATGCGTTGCTCACCCCCATGGAACGCGTGCAGCTCGAATTCTCGGACGTGCTCTCGTTCCACAATTACGGCTGGCCGGAGAGCTTTGAAAAACGCGTCGTGTGGCTGGAGAGATTCCATCGTCCGATCATCTGCACGGAGTACATGGCTCGCTCGGTAGGCAGCACGTTTGACACAATTCTGCCGATCGCCAAGGCCCATCATGTCGGCGCAATTAATTGGGGATTCGTCGCCGGCAGAACGCAGACATATTTCCCCTGGGACTCATGGCAGCGACCCTATGTGCTGGAGAAGCCGCCGGTTTGGTTTCATGACATCTTCACGCCTGACGGAAAGCCCTATCGTGAGGAAGAAGTGCGCCTGATTCGCCAGATGACAGGTGTTGTGACGCCGATCCAGGCGCGAAGCGCGGCCGCGGGCACGGTGAAATGAAGTTGCTTGCGCATTGAAGACTGCACAATCGCGGAAAAACTCACTTCCTGCAGTTTCACGTTTTCCATCATCCGCTGCTCTTGTGCAAATCTTTAAAGATTGGGCGAAGGAGATGCGAGAAAGACGTTCTGTACTGAGCCGTGCAGCGCACTCGCGAGCACTCACTTATCAGCTTGCAATCGCGACAGTTGCGCGATCCACCTGGAATGACGGTTTTTCGGTCCGCCGTTCTACATTATGGAAATTGTTGATTTCCGCCGCACTCTGCGGTACCACGCGGGGATGCGTCACAGCCTGAGCGCCATCCGTTGCCTATTAACTGATGTAGAAACTCTGCATTTCAAGACTGTGGCGACCGATCCCGACGAAATTCGCGGAATCATACCGGGATTATCCCGCGGTATCCCGACGAGGGGTAGGGATTATCCCGAGAGTCTGTCGGGATCACTTCGGGATCTTGGCTTCTTAAGTCCTTGAGAGTTCGGGATCGAGTGATTTTTGTGGAATTGGGCGGAGCGGACTTAACAAGTTAGTAAACATCTTGCTCTTCTACGGTGACTCTTACGGTCATCGCCGCTTTTAAACCCCTACAGTGGAGACCTCGGCACGCACATTCGCGAGTTGCAGGAGCGACTCGATGTATGGCGCTTGGGCGATGCCGCGTTCGGTGATGATTGCGGCAATGTAGCGCTCTGGCGTTACGTCGAATGCGGGATTCTCGACGCGAATGCCATCCGGCGCAATCCGCTTTCCTGCCATGTGGGTTACTTCCCGGGACGATCGCTGCTCAATCGGAATGTTGTCACCGTTTGGAGTCGCGAGATCCACCGTGGACCATGGGGCGGCGACGTAGAACGGAATCCCGTGTTCCTTCGCGAGTACCGCGACCGTGTACGTTCCGATCTTGTTCGCGACATCTCCGTTTGCCGCGATGCGGTCGGCTCCGACGACGACTGCTTTGATCTTGCCTTGCTTCATCATGGCTCCGGCCATGTTGTCGGCGATGACGGTGGTGGGAATTCCGTCCTTGTTCAACTCCCAGGCGGTGAGTCGTGAGCCTTGGAGGAAGGGTCTGGTCTCGTCCGCGAAGACATGAATGTGTTTGCCTGACTCGACCGCCGCGCGAATTACCCCCAGGGCGCTTCCATAGCCACAGGTCGCCAATGCGCCGGCGTTGCAATGCGTCAGCACGCCGCCGGAAGAGGGCATCAGCACAGCGCCGAAGCGTCCCATCGTTCTGCATGCGGCGATGTCGGCAAGATACATCTGCTGCGCTTCCTCGATCAGCGCAGTCTTGATAGCCTCAATCGGCTTCGATTGAAGGCTTTCAAAGCGATCGCGCATGCGCTGAATCGCCCAGAACAGATTCACCGCGGTTGGCCGGGTTGCTGCCAGCGTGTCGCAGATCTCGCGAAATTCGTGCCGCAGATCGGAGTGGTTAGTAGACTTTGCCTCGCGGACTCCGAGGGCAACACCCATTGCAGCAGCAACTCCGATGGCCGGCGCGCCTCGCACAATCATGTCGCGGATGGCGGTTGCAACCTCGTGATAGGTGCGGCAGGTTACGTAAACCTCTTCAGTGGGAAGGCGAGTCTGGTCGATGAAGCGGACGCCTTCAGCAGTCCATTCGAGTGTTTTGACCATGTGAATAGATTCTATTTCAACCCGTTTCACCACGGAGGCACGGAGTACACGGAGAAACGGCGGAATACACTGAGAAAGGCGGGGAGTCGGTACCGCGAGGCAGGCTAGTGTGGCTGCAGGGCTATGTGCGCAGCGCGGATTTCCGATGATTTAAAGATGGAGACGAACTCGGCGTCTCCTGCTGCTTTTTGCACTGCGGGGCGACCGCCGGCTTCTTCACGTTCCACCAGGCACGCCACTCCGACCACCTCGAATCCAAAGTCGCGGGCTGCTTCTATGGCCTGAATCGTCGAGGAGCCGGTGGTGCAAACGTCGTCCACGATTACAATGCGAGCGCCTTTTTCGCGAAAGCCTTCGATGCGCTGTCCGGTGCCGTGTGCTTTCTCCTGCTTGCGCACGAGAAAACCGTGAATGAGAAACTCGCTCACGTTGACCGGCTTGGGACGGGCGGGAGCGCGAGTCTGAACCTTCTGCGCCGTCAGCATGGCAACTGCGACCACGACGGGATCGGCGCCCATGGTGAGACCTCCGATAGCACGAGGCTTCCAATTCTTTTGCTGGATCATGTCCAGGAACACTTCACCGGTGAGGCGGGCACCTTCGGCGTCGAGCGTCGTGGTGCGGCAATCGATGTAATAGTCGCTGGTGCGGCCTGAGGACAATTTGAATTCTCCCAGCCGGAACGACTGGCGGGCGATGAGGTTTAACAGGAGTTCGCGCGAATTGGGCATTCAAAACACATTAGCATTTCGCCGGTCGTGATCCCGCAAATGGCAGTCTCTAGGACGTGAGTTTTTCCATGTGGCGGAAACCGCCGGTGACCGCGAAGATCGAAGCAAACAGAAAAAAGTTATAGGCGGAGTGGACGAGAAAACTGCTTGCGACCGATTGTGTTTGGGCCCGCACCAGCGTCAGGGTCATTCCCACGACGGTTAGAACCAGCAGAGGCGCCCAGGCGTGCGCCAATTGTCCCTCATGAATGACGGCGAAAAGCAGTGAATTGATGATCAGCGCGGCCACGAATCCCAGCCGCTTGTACAACGCCGGGTAAAGAAATCCCCGGAAGAACAGCTCCTCGAACAAGGGAGCGATGGCGACTCCGAAGATCGTCAACAACCATGCTGAACGCGTGGTGCGGAAAAATTGATCGATGGGCAGTGACTTTGGAATCGGCAACAGACTGGAGCTGAGCTGAATGACCAGAGAGAGCAGCAGGCCGATTCCGATCAGAACAATCGGATTGCTTGGCCAATGCCATTTCACAGTCGTCCAAAACGATTCATTGGTGTATCGGCGCACTACGAGGACCATGAAGAACAGCATTGCCAGATAGGACAGCGCTTGCGGCGGAAGAAGCACCAGAGGCTCTTGGGCAAGCTGAATCGCGCTGAGGTGACCCAACCGCGGCGAAAAATGCGCAACTCCCAAACTGATGATCGTCAATACTGCGACCGCGAATAAATTGAATACCGCAATGAGAACCACATCGAGGATTCCCCACGGGGGATTCTCAGTCGGAACGGCCGCAACTGCGGCTGGCTGGAGCGCCTCATCGTCGGGTGACGGCGAAGCTTCCAGACCAGGATTGGGAGTGAGTGACAAGCTGCTTCGAATCTACAACAGTCGGGAGTATTTCAAGCCCGGGGAGTGCGGATTTTCAGGAATTCTTCCACTTGGAGTGGGCCATGTACTCGGCTAACGCCTGGCCGGTGTAAGACTTCTTCACACGCGCGATCTGCTGAGGAGGCCCTTGGGCCACCAATCGGCCACCGTCCTCGCCCCCTTCCGGTCCGAGATCGATGATCCAATCGGCATTGCGAATGACGTCGAGATTATGTTCGATGATAATGATCGTATTTCCCAGATCGGTGAGTCGATGCAGCACATCGAGCAACTTCTTCACGTCTTCGAAGTGCAGGCCGGTCGTGGGTTCGTCGAGCAGATAGAGAGTGCGTCCAGTCTGACGCTTGCTTAACTCGCGCGCGAGCTTGATGCGCTGAGCTTCGCCGCCGGAGAGCGTCACCGCAGACTGCCCGAGTTGGATGTAACCGAGTCCAACATCGACGAGTGTCTGCAGCTTTTGGCGGACTTGGGGAATGTCTTCCAGAATCGGGAGCGCGTCGGCGATGGGCGTCTCCAGCAGATCGGCGATGGATTGTCCTTTGTATCGAACTGACAGCGTCTCGTGGTTGTATCGCTTCCCGCCGCAGACTTCGCACAGCACGTACACGTCAGGCAGGAAGTTCATTTCAATACGGCGCTGACCTTCACCTTGACACGCTTCGCAGCGCCCGCCGCTCACGTTGAATGAAAAGCGCCCGGCTTTGTATCCACGTTCCCGCGACTCGGGCAGCATGGCGTACAGATCACGGATTTGTGTGAACACGCCGGTGTACGTGGCGGGATTCGAACGTGGTGTGCGTCCGATCGGCGACTGGTCAATGCGAATAACTTTGTCGATTCGTTCGATCCCGGTGAGCGCCTTGTGCGCTCCCGGTTCTTCGCGCGATCGATAAAGGTTTTTGGCGAGTGCTCGGTACAAAATGTCATTGACTAGGGTTGACTTGCCCGATCCGCTTACCCCGGTAACGACTGTCATCACGCCGAGCGGGAAGCTGACGTCGAGGTTCTTGAGATTGTTTTCTTTTGCGCCAAGAACTGTAATCACGTTTGCATCTGTGGGGCGCGGCTCAAAGCGGCTGCCAATTGTGATTTCGCCGGAGATGTACTTGCCGGTGAGTGAGTCGGCGGCAGTTTCAATCTGTTCAGGTGTGCCTTGCGCGACCAACTCTCCGCCGTGGCGTCCGGCTCCAGGGCCGAGATCGATTACGTAGTCAGCTCGGCGAATCGTTTCCTCATCATGCTCGACGATCAGCACCGTGTTGCCAAGATCGCGCAATGACTCCAAAGCCTGAATGAGTCGGTTGTTGTCGCGATGATGCAGACCGATCGAGGGCTCGTCGAGCACGTAGAGCACGCCACGAAGCTTGGATCCAATCTGTGTGGCAAGTCGAATACGCTGGCCCTCGCCGCCGGAGAGCGTGGCTGCCGATCGGGCAAGCGACATATATCCCAGTCCCACAGCATTCAAAAACTGTAGGCGCTCTGCAATCTCGCGCAAGACTCGCCCGGCAACGATCTGCTCGCGCGCGTTCAACTTGATTTTCTGCGCAGCTTCCAATGACCGCGCGACCGGCATTCCGGTGAACTCCGCGATGGAAATAGCGTTCACCCGCACGGCCAGACTCTCCTGCCGTAATCGTTTGCCTTGACAGAGCGGACACGTAGTCGCTGACATGTATTCGAGCAACCATTCGCGATAGCTTTCCGAACTCGAATCTTCGAGATTCTGCTTCAGGAATGCGAGGATGCCGTGAAATCCGCTCCGCGCCGCTTCTCGTGGAGGCGGACCAAAGAGCAGCAGGTTTTGTTGCTCCGGCGAGAGCTTTTCGAATGGAATACTTAGGTCGAGTTTGTAAACCTGCGCGGCAATCTCGAGCATGCGGCGGAGGTATGTGGATCCGGAGCCCGGCCCGAGTCCACCTTCGAGCAGCGGCTTCGACCAATCGACGATCAGCTTCGCTGGATCAAAATCATATTTGCTGCCCAGACCGTGACACTCAGGGCAAGCGCCATAGATGCTGTTGAACGAGAACGACCGTGGTTCTAACGCCGGCACGCTGATGCCGCATTCGGGACATGCCATCTTGGCCGAGTAAAGGCGCTCATCGCCATCGACTACGGAGACCGTGACCAGTCCGTCTGCAAGCTTCATCGCCGTCGCCACCGAACTCTCGAGACGCTTCTCGATCCCAGGCTTCACCAGCAGACGATCTACAACGACTTCAATGGTGTGATTTTTGCGCTTGTCGAGTTTTATGTCTTCAGCGCCGTCCTCGCCGCCGTCGAGGCTGCGCAGCTCACCATCGATGCGGGCCCGGGTGAAGCCCTGCTGCGCCAGCTTTTCCAATTCCTTCTTGAACTCGCCCTTGCGTCCGCGGACGATCGGGGCAAGCAGCATCACTCGTTCCTCCGGCTTGAGTGACATCACCTGCTGGACGATTTGCTCGGCGGACTGACGACTGATCTCCCGGCCGCAGTTCGGGCAATGCGGTATTCCGATTGACGAGTAGAGCAAGCGCAAATAGTCGTAAATCTCGGTGATAGTGCCTACAGTCGAGCGAGGATTTCGGGTAGTAGTCTTCTGTTCAATGGCTATAGAAGGACTAAGGCCGTCGATGGCATCGACCTCAGGACGCTCCATTTGATCGAGAAATTGACGGGCGTACGCGGAGAGAGTCTCAACGTAGCGGCGTTGTCCTTCGGCATAGATGGTGTCGAAAGCAAGCGAGGATTTTCCCGAACCGCTCAATCCCGTAATCACGGTGAGGGTATTCCGCGGGATCTCCACGTTGATGTTCTTCAAATTGTGCTGACGAGCCCCGCGGACTCGAATTGAAGTGATTGCCATTAGCCCGAAAAAGGTGAGGAACTACAGACGAGTTCGGCGCAGGTTAAGCGCAAAGGTACAGCCGTATCTTAGTTGTCAACACTGCTGGAGGTCAAACCCATGTAGCTTGAAAAAGCGCTGCACACAAGCGCTTCGCCACGTTAACGGCTAATTTACGCGACCGTTACTTGCGTAATCTGGCCAAAATGCCTGATTGAGCGCATAAACGCTCGAGGGTCCACACGGTAAGGCGCGAAGAATCAGACGTACATGCACTGAGGAGACGGGTGAGAATTCCGGTTCCTGCTGCAGAATGAGCCAGCTAGTCAGAGTTGAACCAACTGGCAAGTGCAAGGCGACATCCAAACAGAAGGCGGACGGGCAGTGAATCCCCAATTGGTGAGTTCAGCGACTTTGAACAACATCATCCTAAGCATCACCGTTTTCATCACGATCGTCTCGGCCCTGATCCTGGGTGTCTATTCCGGGTATTTAGCTGCCCGCGGAATTCTACGAGCAATGAATCGGCGCAATGGAAAGGCGCCGGCTGCAGTGCTGGAATTTCCGGCCAACCTCGTCAGTCAATAATCCGAGTTTTGCTACTCCCCAAAAGAATGAGCTCCCTCGTGGAGCTTTTTCTTTTTTTGGACCGGCTCTTCCGTGGCGCTTATCGCGGCTGAGGAGCTTGTTGCTGCTGTTGTTGCTGTTGGCGCATGCGTTGCAGCTCTTGGAGCAACTGCTCTGGAGTGCGTACCTGCGGGTTTCCAGGCTGTTGGTTGGGATTCGGCTGGGCGTTCTCTGCACCTGGAGGCGGTTGAGGTACCGGCTGCGGAGGTACGTAGTTGTCATTGTCGTCGTCATCCGCCTGCTGGTTCTGAACATTTGGACGGGATGCCTGCTGCGTGCTCGCAGAAGCCGACGAGTGCGGGCTCAAAACAATCCGTTCGACATTGCCTGGATCCTCGATTGAACCGAGCAAGATGAAGTCGAATCGAGAGCCGGCCAGCAGAGCGTCGAGCACCTGCCGTGGACTCCCTGGACCGAACTGCCCGAATACTCTTTCTGAATCCGGCTGAGTGCCCTCCAACTTGCTCCCAGTGGTTGTCTGGATGCCGTTTAGGATGTCTGCCAGAGAAGAGTTGTTGGCGATTATCGCCAAACGCCCACCTGAGTAGGTGATCTGAGGAGGATTAGCAGGCTTCCGTTCTGAGCCCGTAGGTGTTTGATACGTTTGCGGGGCAGACACTTGCTGCGCAGGTGTCTGGAGCTGGGGTACCGTCGAAGCTTGGGTAGTCGGAGCTGCGTTCGCCGGCCTGGACGGGGATGGGATCTTGCCAGCCTGCTGCGCATTTTCAATCCGCTGCGCACGACTAGGCATTATGGGCTCGCGCCGCATCCGGTTGAGGACGGACGAGGTCGGCTGGGCCGGCCGACCTACGGGTTGCTCGTCCTCGGACTGGGCAAACAGGCCCCCACAGGACAGAAGCAGTCCAACAATGCATGCGATCTTTAGAAAATGCTTCGACACGAGCTTTTATGCTACTCCAATACGACGTTGACTGCGGGGAATGGATGCTTCCATAAGGGAACGCGGCGTACTATCGGAGTTGCAGAAATTCGCATCTATAAAAGGCGAGAGCTGCTCGTGTGCAGCCCTCGTCGTCTGGAAAGACTAGGGAATTGATGACTTACTTGTACTCGCGTTTTGTCAGCGTTTCAGCGTTTTTTCTGGTTCTAGCTATCGGCGTTCCAGCGCGTGCCGCCGAGCAGTGCTCGACTGCACAGGAGATGGATGCAGCCACGCGCTCCGGAATTGAATCGGCCGTGCAACAATTTTATGACGAGGCCGCGGCCGGAAACACTGCTGCAATGCAGCAGAGGACCATTGCCGCGATCAACTTCCAGGGAATTGCCAATGCGGTGCAGGGCAATAAGGACAAGATTTCTGGCGGGCAAGCGCATGTCCGCAACGAGTGGCTGCTCGATGCGCCCGGTACCCAGGCTTACGAACGCGCTGAGTTTTTCTGCGGACTGTTCAACTCGCCGCAGCGGACATCGTTCGTCATTCCCGGCTTGCCGGCTGGCAGGTACGCAGTGGCCATTCAGGACATTGCAGGTTCAAAGCAGCCGTTCACGATCACCTACGTCCTTCAGCAGGACGCGGGCCAATGGAAGCTGGCGGGCTATTACGCGCATGCGCATCAAATCGGTCCGCATGACGGTCTTTGGTACTGGGTGCAGGCGCGGGATTTGAAAAAGAAGGGCGACCAGCACACTTCATTTTTCTATTACATGACCGCCGCGGAGCTGATCGCTCCAGTACCGTTCATGAGCACTCCACAAATCGATTCACTGTATCAAGAGCAGCAGTCGAGCATGCCAAAGGATTTGCCGCAAAACCCACAGCAACCCGTTTCTATGACGCTCAACGGGCAGACCTACCAGATTGTGCAGGCATTTCCGGTCGCGGACGACAAGAACGGGCTCGACCTGGTTTACAAATATTCGGTTCCGGACATCTCCGATTCTGGCAAGACGTTCCAGCAGAATATGGCCTTCATCAAGGCCCTTGTAGCGCAGTACCCAGAGTACAAGCAGGCATTCACAGCGATCGTCGCACGCGCTGTTGCGCCTTCTGGGCAGGACTTCGGGACGATGCTGCCGGTGAATGACATTAAGTAGCAGCCGTCAAACTAGAAAAAGAAAAGCACAGCCACAGGTTGTGCTTTTTTGTTTTGATGGAATGGGCGCGTGCTAACACTTGCTCTGGCGGGTGGTCTAAAGAGGCAAGTGGAATTGTGTCTCATTGACGGGAACAGGTCGTCTGACTAGTTATGCGCGGTGGTAGGAGTGACAAAGGCCTGGAGGCAATGTTCGGCGACTCCACGCGAGTCGATACGAGGCGGCCAGTTCGCGCCTTGGCTTTGTCGTTGGCCTTGCACTTTGGGGTTGCTGGATGGTTTTTGCGTCGTCCGGAGCCGATGTTGGTTCAGCCCGTCGAAGTTATGGCCGGAGAGAACGGTAACGCCATCGGGATTGTTTACCTTCCGGTGGATGCAGCAGCTACCATGTCGGTAAACGAGCAGGCGCACACATTTCGATATGTCCGGCCACACAAGAAACGCCCCGCGATATCCCACAGCACAGCTCCGCGTACCATAGACGATCAGCACTCTACTGAGGTAACTGTTCGGGCGCCCAATGCCGGGTCCCGATACGGATCGGTGGAGACTGGCTTCGCAGTCGGGCCGGACGTTCTTCCCGCCTTGCCCGTGTCCTTCCCTGATCCGCATGTTTCTCGCTCAGAGCTCCCGCCTGGCGTGGCTGGAGACGTCGTAGTGGAAATCACCATCGACGAAGCCGGAAATGTTGTAAAGAAGAAAATCCTGCAAACAATCGGCTATGGCATTGACGAGAAGGTACTTGCGACGCTGGAGAACTGGCGTTTTCGCCCTGCTACACGCTTCGGCATGCCGATCCCATCACGGCAGGACGTACATTTCCACTTTCCCGGCTGAGAAAGAGGCTTTGGTTTTTCCTCCTCGCACGGTGGTCTTCCTAGGACTTACGAAGGTACCAGCCCGTTCTCTGCCCATTCTGCATCAACACCACAAGCAATAGGGGCATTGTGACACTACCAGCGCGACCTGTCGCACAGTACACGGTAGTACATGTACCAAAATCCGGTAAAACCCGGAAGAAACCCGAAGAAACCGGCAACTCTGCCTTGACAGACCGGGTACTAACCGCGGTATAACACGCCTACCTCAAGTCCCCCGAGAGAGAAAGTAGAGAGCTGTTCCTCTTCAGGCCCCAGCCGAGAGGCATCTCCCGTTTATTTTTGTCGGGAAGTTTCGTGAAAGGGCTAGGAATTATGGGCGCAGATTCGCGCGAAGTCATGAATATCCGCCAAGCTTCCCAATATTTGGGTGTAAGTCCAGACACGCTTTACAAGTACGTCACTGAAGAGAAGATCCCCGCCTTTAAGCTTGGCAACCGCTGGAAATTCAAAAAGACAATTCTTGACCAGTGGATGGAGCAGAAGAGTTCAGTCGGGGAAGCCAAAGGCACGAAAAAGAAGCCGCGGGCCGCACGAGCGGTTGCGAGCGGTCAATAGCGAGGCAAGGCATGTTCGGATTCGGATCCGCAAAATCGATCGTGGGGCTGGACATTGGTTCCAGCAGCATCAAGGCCGTCGAGCTGAAAAAGGTCAAGGGTGAGATTCAGGTAGCCCACTTGGGCGTTGAGCGCCTCGGCTCAGACATCGTTGTGGACTCAATGATTGTGGACTCCGGCAGCGTTTCCAGCGCCATCTCCAAGCTCTTTACCGAGAAGAGATTCACGTCAAAGCTCGTAGCGACTGCAGTGAGCGGACATTCGGTAATCGTAAAGAAGATCTCGATGCAAACAGTTCCGGAAAGTGAAGTGCCCGAGCTGCTGCAGACCGAAGCCGCACAATACATCCCGTTCGACATGAACGATGTAAACCTCGACTACCAAGTGTTGACCGAAGATGCGAACGAGCCCCAGATGGACGTTTTACTCGCGGCGGTAAAGAAGGACAAGATTCTCAATTACACGAACGTCCTCTCTCTGGCCGGCAAGATTCCGGAAGTGGTGGACATTGACGCCTTCGCACTTCAGAACTGCTACGAGTACAACTATGAACCGTCTCCGAGCTCAACCGTGGCTCTGCTGAACCTTGGCGCTAGCGTCATGAACATCAACATCGTCCGTGGAAATACGCCACTGTTTACACGCGACGTGAGTGTTGGCGGAAACCAATACACAGACTCGCTGCAGAAGGAGCTTGATCTCAGCTTCGAGGATGCAGAATCGCTGAAGTTAGGTCACAAGGTCGGGACTGTCAGCGAAGACGCAAAGTTGCCGATTTTAAAACAGGTCACCGAGATCATCGTCCTGGAGATTCAGAAGACATTTGACTTCTTTCGTGCCACCGCTGCCGGACAGCATATTGAAAAGATTTATTTGGCTGGCGGATCTTCCACTGTTCCGGGGCTGATGGAGTCTCTACGTCAGGAGTTCTCGATGCCGGTGGAGATTTTGAATCCGTTTCAACGAATCCGTGCGCATTTCGATGGCGACGATTCAGAAGCGGCAGCAAAAAACGCGGGTCAACTCGCGGTAGCAGTGGGTCTCGCCCTCAGGAGTTTTGAGTCCCTATGATTCGCATAAACCTTTCCGGTAAACCGAAGCAGAAGAACAGGCGCGCAAGCTCCGCTCCCGCAATGGATTTTGGAGAGAGCGGCGGTTCGTTCGCCGGCAACTTCCTGGTGTTGGTCATCGTCACTGGTGTCGCTCTATTTGGCGTACTTTTCGAGCAGCATAAGCTGAGCGACGAGGCCAGCCACATTCAACAGCAGACCAAGAAAGAAGATATCGAGGCTCAGCGTCTCGCCCAAATCAAGCTGCGCTTTCAGGAACGCCAAAAAGTCCACGATGAATACGAAGCGCGCGTAAGGGTGATTGACGCACTACGCGCCTCCCAGGCCGGTCCCGTGGATTTACTTGCTACCGTGAGTGGCACAGTGAACCGGACGGACGAAGTCTGGCTGGCGAATCTTGCTGATGCGGGCAACGCAGTGAATGTCGAGGGGGTTGCACTCAGCACAACAGCAGTGGCAAACCTGATGACAAACCTAATGAAGACCGGGTATTTCAAGTCGGTTGAAATCAAAGAGACGTTCCAGGACGAACAAGAAAAAAAGATTCAAGCCTTTAACTTCAGCCTTACCTGCGAAAAGCAGGTCTCGGCGAAGAAGTCCTAGCACGGCGGATTAATTATGGGTAAATTCAACGAACTTCCGTTTCCTGTAAGGGTGGCCGCAATTGCGGTCATCGGCGCTCTCATTTTCGCAGCAGCATGGTACGGACCAGTCCCAGGTCTGGCGGCCATGCGTTCGGCAAACGATGCCGCTGCGACCACTCTCAAGCAGAAACAAGCAGAGAATGCTCGCCTCAAGCCATACGAGGGGCAACTTAAAGAGCTCGAACTCCAGATCGGATCTCTCCAGCGCCAAATGGAACGCCAGAAGCAGATCGTTCCCGACGAAAAGAGTTCCGACGACTTCATCCGCGCTATGCAGCAAAATGCCCTGCAAGCCGGGATAGAACTGAGAAGTTTCGTCGCCAAACCCGTGTCCCAGAAGCAGTACTACACAGAGGCACCTTTCGAAATCGAAATGGACGGTCCTTATTTCGCCGTGCTGAATTTCTTTGAAAAGGTTGGCACGATGGACCGCATCGTTAATGTAGAAGGCATGAGGATGAGTGGCATTGCTGCGAAAGGCGCTTCGGTGGTCCGCCACAAGTACGACTATGCGCCGGGTGAGACCGTGCAGGTTTCATGTATTGCAAAGGCTTTCTATAGCAAGGGTGCTCCGGAGGCTCCGGCTGCGATGCAGCCAGGAGCGAAACCGTAAGGCGAGAAGGGAAAACGTATGAGAGTAACAGGCGTAGTTTTTATCGCGGCATCGCTGGGCGCGGTGTTGGTGGAGCAAACTGCACCCGCTTCTCAAGCCGTGGCGAAGCCGAACGCCCCCCAAACTCAGGTGCAGACCGGGCCTTCGTCTTTGAAAAGTCCGTTCGCTCCAAAGATGAAGGGTTCAGCAGCAGCCACAGGCAAGACGGCACAGAACTCCGCGGTGAAGGCGCCCGCGAACGCGGGAAAGCAACCCGGCAAAAGTGTGAATCCGCACGTTGCAGCAAAGGTAGCTCCGGCAGCAAAGACTCCGGGCATTTCCCCTATGGTGAAGCAAGCGGCACCCAAGCAACCAACGGCAACACCGAAAGCCGTGGTTGCAAAACAGCAATTGAGGCAGCCGAAAAAGATTAACCCAGCTGTAAAGGCGAAGACGGACGAGGCAGCAAAGGCCGTGAAGCCCGTGGAACCGAAGGAGCAAGCTCCAGTCGCGACCGCCTCAGCCGTTATACAACCGGTACAGAAGCCGATGCCGAACCCCGGCAAACGTGATCCGTTTGTCAGTCCGATTGCT
>CAZLIE010000048.1:0-27494 GCA_964559345.1 uncultured Terriglobales bacterium | reverse complement strand
TCCAACGTCAGTTCCGAAGGGGCAGTTGCGAATCCTGGTCAGCGACAGTGAAACACTTGATCGCAGCCGGCACATGAACTCCGCCATTGGGCACACACTCGAGCTCGGATCGACCATCGACCTCCTGAACAAGGAGCACGCGAACAACAATTTGTATGTCTCGCTGCTCGAGGCGAACCCTGAAGCGACCGTGGATGACAAAGTGATGCCCACGCTGCCGCTCTCCGTGATGAACGTAATGGAAGGCACGAAGGGCACCGCGCAAGACATGTACGTGAGTGGCGAGTCGGCGGTGAATGAAACCTCGACGCCAATGGACTACGTAGTTTCTGGCGCAGAAGTGCTGACCGTCCAGATAAAATAGAGCCGATGGCTCGAGGTTGGGAAAGTAAAGCGATCGAGGAGCAACAGTCGCAAGCGACGCAGCAATCCGAGCCAAAGAGGCCCATGACCAAAGAAGAAATCGAAGGCCGTCGCAAGCGCGACGGCCTTATTCTTGCCCGCAAGAACGTCCATAGTCAACTCAACTCAGCAACTCACAGCGTCCATCGGCAGATGTTGGAACAAGCCCTCGCCGACCTGGATCGGCAGATCGCGGAAATGAAACCCTAGGTTCTGATTTTGGGTGTGCTGGATGCAGGCGCCCTGGCTCGCGCTTTTCCTCTGCGGAAAACTAGATTGCAATATTATTGAAGAATGCCTGCAAAAGACTTGCCCGCGGCGGGCGACGGTCTTTTGGTTTCAGTCGGAACTACGAGCTAAAGCCCCAAAGACGCAGTAAATCTGGCGGGACAAACTTCTGGTCCTTGTTCTTGCGCGCCCATTCCTTTAGTGACTCGGAGCCTTCGAACTGATCTGGTGAAAGGCCGAGTTTCTTTGTCTGATGTTCGAATTCACTGACGGACGGGGTGGAAGGGGTGAGTGGTTCAGGCCTGCACCAGTTGGGATTGCCGCGCGCTTTTGCCATTACCTATTTGTACCATCTCGACAGAGTGGCGCGCTTACACTGAACATCCTAGGGCGGTGTGGAAAATTGTGCTTAATGCGCAAGAACAAAACCCATCGATGTCAGAAGCCTTATTGCTCGCCACGGTTTTTCCCGCGTTGCGCTACGGGCAAATTGACTCAGCCCGATATTGCGATCGGAAATCGATGCTCCCATGTACACTCGACCGATGCTAAGAAGAGTGCTCTGTTTGTTGCTCGTGACAACGTTGTTCTCGACCTTCTCGTTCACTCAGAAGGAGCAGTCTGCCAAGACCTCTGCCGCGCAGAATTTGCTGAGCAATGGCTGGCGTGGGTGGATAGTGGCGACTTTGAGCGGAGCTGGAAAGAAGCCGCAGAGTCTTTTAAGGCTGCGGTGACGCTCGAGCAGTGGCAGCGAGCGATGGCTTCGGTTCGGCAGCCGCTCGGCAATGTGCTCTCTCGCACCTTGGCCGACGCCAGATACACTCACGAATTGCCGCGTGCGCCCGATGGTGAATACGTTGTGATCCGTTACAACACCTCTTTTAGGCCGAAGAAATCTGCTGTCGAGACAATCACGCCCAAGCTGGAGAACGGGCGTTGGAGAGTGTCGGGCTACTTTGTCAAATGAGGACGATTTGGACGCGAACGGCTGCTTACGACGGCATGGGTTTGTCGTCCAACTGCTTTCACTCCGGTAGGCAATCGGTTGCTATACTTGCGAACTTCACGTTTGGCACCACCATCTGTACGAGGAGCGATTTGAATGCGAAAGATCTTGATTGTGGTACTGGGGATTTGCGGTACCACAAGGTTGTCAGCGCAAACCGCAGAAGAACTGGTCGCGAAGAACCTTCAGGCGAAGGGCGGCGTTGAAAAGATCAAGTCGATTAAGAGCCTGCGAATGGTTGGCAAGTACCAGCAGGGGAGCTTCACCGCCGACGTCGGCCAAGAGGCGAAGGCTCCCGATGACTTACGCGAGACCTTCACGATTCAAGGTATGACGCAGATCCAATCATACGACGGCTCTATTGGCTGGCAGATTTCACCGTTTCAGGGACGCAGAGATCCCGAGATGCTCGGCGAGGACGATCTGCGTGACATCAGTGAAGATGCCGACTTTTACGGTCCGCTGGTGGACTACAAAGAGAAAGGCAACACCGTGGAATATCTTGGACACGACACGGTGGATGGCGACGACGCGTACCGATTGAAGGTCCACCTCAAAAATGGTGACAACGTCTATTACTATCTCGATCCCGACACCTACATCGAGATTCGCACCGAACGGCAGCAGTTCATCCGCGGCGCCGTGCGCGAAACCGTAACCGATCTGGGATCATATAAGCCCGTCAATGGCGTTTACCTCCCGTTCTCAGTCGAGAGCGCGCCCAAAGGGCGTCCCGACCAGAAGTCAACGGTAACGGTCGAGCGCTACGAGGCGAACGTCTCCATCCCGGATTCCGATTTCAAAATGCCTGGCGCTCCTGCTGCATCGTCACCGCCCAAACCGGTGACACGCGGAATGGAATAAAGCAGACCAACCGCACCACCGATGTTCAACTTTTTCAAGAGGACTACCAAATAATGATGCCCCGCTCTCGCTTTGCCCGACAGATGCAAGCGGTTCTGTGGTCGAGTTTTCTTTCGACGTCGTTCGTGTGCGCGCAAACGCAAAGTGCTCCCGAGCATCCGGTGCGATTCGATGCCGGCACCATTTCCGGGCTCCCGGCGCGCAACATTGGTTCCGCAACCATGAGCGGCCGCGTTGCGGCTATCGACGCCTACAACGACAATGGGCGCATCACCGTGTTTGCAGGCTCCGCGAGCGGCGGTGTGGAAGTCGGTGAATGGTGGCAGCAGTTTCAAGTCCGTCTTCGATCAGCCAGACGTGCAGTCAATCGGCGCAGTTGCCGTGGATCCCACAAACAGGAGAATTGTCTGGGTTGGTAGCGGCGAAAGCTGGATGCGCAACAGCGTCTCGATCGGCAATGGTATTTACAAATCCACCGACAGCGGTGAGAACTGGACCAACGTAGGACTTAAAGACAGCGAGCACATCGCCAAGATCATCGTGAACCCCAAAGACGGAAGCACGGTTCTGGTGTGCAGTACCGGTTCCGCGTTCACCGACAATCAGGCGGGCGGCGTTTACAAGACAACAGACGGCGGTCAGAACTGGCGCAAGGTGCTCGCCGGTGCGAATCCATCGACGGGCTGCGGAATGATGTCGTCAGCCGCGCAGGACCCGAACACTATTTATGCGACCACCTGGGATTTCCGCCGACAAGCCTGGACCTTCCGCTCTGGAGGGCCGGGCAGCGGAATTTTCAAATCGACCGACGGCGGCGATCATTGGACAGAGGTCGCCCAGAACAACGCGAAGGGATTGCCTCCCAAACCGTACGGACGCATCGCCATTGCAGTAGCGCCTTCGAAGCCGCAGACCGTTTACGCAATGATCGAGTCCAAGGCCAGTGCTCTGTATCGCTCAGATGATGGCGGCCAGAACTGGAAGAAACTGGACGCCAGCCAGTACATGGTGTGGCGACCGTTCTACTTCTCCAACCTGATCGTCGATCCGAAGAACGAGAACAAAGTCTTCAAAGTGGATTTGGTCTTGCTGCTGAGCGTGAATGGTGGGCAAAGCTTTAGCGCTGTTTCCAATCAGGCGCACGGCGATTTTCACGATGTCTGGATCGATCCGGACGATCCCAACCAGATATTCGCGACCGACGATGGCGGGCTCTGGCGAAGCTTCGACGGCGGCACTCGTTGGGAGCATCAGATGAACCTGCCGGTCTCTCAGTTTTACCACGTCAGCGTTGACAACGATATTCCCTACCACGTGTATGGCGGCTTGCAGGACAACAGTTCATGGGTCGGAGATTCGTCGTACCCCGGCGGCGTTAGTAACTCGCGCTGGGAAAATATGTATGGTGGCGACGGTTTCTGGATGTGGCCTGATCCTTCTGATCCGGCATACATCTATGCCGAAGCGCAGGGCGGCGAGATTGGACGCGTGAATCGCTACACCCACGAAACCCGCGCGATCAAACCATATCCGCTCTATGGCGAGAAGAAGCTACGCTTCAACTGGAACACGCCCATCCAAGTTAGTCCGAACGACAAAAATACTTTGTATTTGGGCGCTCAGTTCCTGTATCGATCCCGCGATCATGGGCAGTCATTCGAACGAATTTCGCCCGACCTCAGCACGAACGATCCTGAAAAGCAGAAGCAGGAAGAGTCAGGCGGCATCACCGTCGATAATTCAGCGGCCGAGATGAATACGACGGTGTACACAATCGCTGAATCGCCGAAGAACGCACAACTGATCTGGGTAGGGACCGACGACGGCAACATCCAAATCACGCGCGATGCCGGAAAGAGTTGGACGAACGTGATCGGCAATGTGCCGGAAATTCCTAAAGGCTCGTGGATCACATGGGTTGAGGCCAGCCACCACGATGAGAGCACTGCGTATGCCGCCATCGACCGCCACATGTACGGCGACATGACCGCCCACGTCTTCAAAACCACTGACTTCGGCAAGAGCTGGACTTCCATCGTCTCGCCCGACAGTGGCGTCCGCGGTTATGTCCACGTGATCAAGGAAGACATCGCAGATCCCAATTTGCTATTTGCCGGGACCGAATTCGGTTTGTGGATCACGATCGATGGTGGTCAGCACTGGGCGCAATACAAGGGCAGCAACTTCCCAGCCGTTGCGGTCCGCGACATCGTCGTGCAGCCGCGCACCTCCGATCTGGTGCTGGCCACACACGGCCGAGGAATCTGGATCATCGACAACATCTCTCCGCTCCGCTCGCTTACGTCCGACTCGATGAATGAGGAAGCAGGATTCCTCCCGCTGCCCCAAGCCGTGCAATGGATGGAGACGAACGGTGGCTGGCCGGAAGGGGCAAACGCTTTCCATGGTCCGAGCCAACCCGACGAGGCTGCGATCTTCTATTACCAGCGCGCACGCCACATCTTCGGCGATCTGAAAATCGAAATCTTCGATGCCGAAGGCAAGCTCGTGGACACCGTCTCGAGCAGCAAGCATCGCGGGGTAAATCGGGCAAGCTGGCCCATGCACTTGAAGCCGCCAAAAGTGCCGCCTGCCGCGAGCGCGATTGGAGGAGCCGCAGTCGGTCCGCGCATTCTGCCGGGAACGTACACAGTGAAGATGACGAAGGGCGATAAGGTTTATGACGCCAAACTCGAAGTCGTCCTCGATCCGCGCGCAAAGTTTACGCTCGAAGATCGTAAAGCGCAGTTCGATCTCGGCAACAAGCTCGCCGGCATGCTTAACCATATGAGCTGGGCCGTCGATGCCATCGTTGGTGTCCGCGACACCGCCAACCAGGACGCAAGCAAGCTGAACCAGAACGATGCGCTTCGGCAGCGCCTGGCGAAGCTCGCTGCGGACCTCGACGTTGTACGCGGCAAGATTGTCGCAACCAAGGAGGGCGGAGCGATCACGGGCGAGGAGCGGCTGCGTGAGTTCCTTGGCGGCCTCTATGGGGACGTAAACGGATATGAAGGCAAGCCCACGGATTCACAGATGGCGCGAGCCGACGTACTGTCGCGCGAACTGGAGGACGTTATCCGCGAATTCCAGACGCTCACTTCGCAACAGCTCTCTGCGATCAACAAGCAGTTGGCATCCAAGAAGCTTGCGACGTTGCAGGTGATCTCGGAAGCAGACTGGCAGAAGGCGCAAAGTGCGAGGTCGGCAAGTACTGGGCCAGCGACAAACGGGATGATGCGCGAGATGGACTAAGTAACACGTTCCATTTTTCAGACTGGGCAACTTGACTCCCTAATCACTGGCCTTGCAGCCATGCTGCCGGATGCGCTAGCCTTTATCGCCATGCGGTGTCTCCGTTCGCCTTCGCTGTCCGCCAGAGGCCGCACTTATTTCCGTATTTTTGTTCTAATTGTCGGCTCATCTTCTCTAGTTCAAAACCTGAACGGGCAATTCACTTCATCAGCGCAGAGCGCTGTTCCTGCTACCCACGTACTAATGGGAACTGTAGTGAACGCCGTCACGGGCGAGGCAGTTCCCTTCGCGTTCGTACAAGCTGGCGAGGACGCGGCCCTGGCCGACCAAAACGGACAATTTCGATTTGAGGGATTAACTTCGACTCAATTCTCTCTTGAGGCGCACAAGCCCGGCTTCTTCAATGATCGCGAACTGAGCAACGGCTCCGGTCCACCGCTGATGATTACGGTCGCGGACAAGCCCGTATCAGTGAGTCTCCGCCTTACTCCGGAAGCCATCATTGCCGGCAGTGTCCACACACCCGATGGTGACGGCATCGAACGCCTGCCAATACGAGCGCGGTTCAGGCGCGTGGTCAATGGACGAAGCGTTTGGCAAACAACAAACCCTCAGATCACCGACGAAGATGGAAACTTTCGCATCGCTGGACTCGCTCCGGGGACATACTTCGTCGAGGCCGGCCCGAGCTTCGGCGGACGTCCGGCTGTAGCTACAGCTTCCACGTCGAAATTCGAAGGATTTTCAAAACACTATTACCCCGGAGTAACAGATATCAGTGCCGCCAGTCCGCTGCGGCTTGCGGGTGGCCACCGCGTATCGACTAATTTCACAATAAAACCATCTCCGGCATACCGTTTGGCCGGTTTTGTCGCGGGGACACTGCCGAACGGAGGCGGACTATTTTTAAGAGATCGTGACGGAGAAAACGCGGGCGTGGGAGTGCAATTTGATCGGGCGACAGGAAGATTTGAGGCGTTTCCTGTTCCTGCTGGCTCATATCGTCTCGCACTCAGCGGACAGGACGGTACCGGCAACGCTGAGTTCGCCGATGTTCCGGTTGAGGTCAACTCGGATCTCTTGAACTTGCAGATCATGGCGAAACGGGCCGTCAACATCCCGGTGGTAGTGCACAGCGATCTCACGAACGCTTCCGGCGGGTCTGCCGCGTCTGGTGGTGCTGCAATATCGACATTGGGACCGATGACAAATTCTTACGTAAACCTGCATCTGGTCTCTCGCACGACAGACTTCGAGCAATACTGGCCTGTTCGGGAGAGCTCCTCACCAGACGCTCCTATGGTGCTTCGCGGAGTGAAGCCGGGGATTTATGACGTGGAAGTGCAGCCTATGGGGAGTATTTACCTCACTTCTCTCACCAGTTCCGGCGCCGACTTACTGCGTGATCCGCTGGTCGTTGCCGAAGGATCCGATCCTCAGCCGATCGAGGCCGTCGTGCGCAATGACGGCGCAAGTCTGGACGGAAAGATTCGGCTTGATGCCGGGCAACAACTTGCGACGGTATTGGTGTTTTCCGAGAAAAACATCTCGAGCAGCCTCCATACGTTCGTTGCTACTCCATCCGGCGACTTTCACCTCCAAGGCCTCGCCCCGGGTGATTACGATGTTCTCGCTTTCGATCGAGTGGATGGCATCGAGTATCAGAATCGCGAGGCCCTCATCGGATATCTCCCGCATGCCGCTCACGTCACGCTTGCTGCCGCGCAGCAAAGTAAAGTGACAGTGGACGTGATCCACACCCATGAGTAGGCGAATGCGAATAGTCTTGGCGTTATTTATTTCCGCATGCATTCCGGTTTTCGCCGGACAAGGGTCATCCGCTGGCGCGAATTTTGACATCACCGGTACTTTGGTGAACGCCAATACCGGCGAGACAGTGCGGCAGGCCACTGTGGTGTTGAGTCCCACATGGGAACGCCAAAACATCCAAAGCATCGAAGTTGGCGCAGACGGACGATTCTCATTCCTGCATCTCACGCCGGGCAAATACGCGCTGGCGGCGCGTGCGCGTCGGTTTCCTGAGCAACTGTTTGAGGAGCACACCGGATTCAGTACTGCGATCGCAGTAGGATCTGGGAAAACTTCGAACGGACTTGTGTTCAAAATGAATCCAGATGCTGCGATCTCCGGTCAGGTGATGGATGAACACAACGAGCCGATTCGAAATGCGCAAGTGATGCTCTTCTCGCGCAATACCGACAACGGTAAGCGCGGAATCCGCCTTCACGGGCGGAAAGTGACAGACGATCAGGGTCGGTACTACTTCAATCACCTAACGACCGGAACTTATTACGTTGCGGTATCTGCCCAGCCGTGGTTCAGGCAGTACGTTCGCACCATGCCTTCACGTGATCCCAATCAGTCACGCCGCATCGATCCAGCGCTCGATGTCGCTTACCCGGTTACTTATTACCCGAACGTCACCGACTCTGATGGCGCGGGTGCGATCATGCTGCATCCGGGAGATCGCATCGGTGCTGACTTTGCACTCACTCCTGTACGAGCGCTGCACGTAATTCTCAGAACCGGGGACAATTCGGGTGCGCCAGCAATGTTCATGCAACACGTGTTCGGGATTGCGGAGATCGGGGCGTCCGGTCCAATTGTGGCAATGAGACAGGGCTCTGGAGAGCTCGAGGCAACAGGATTGGCTCCCGGCAGCTACACGGTGCGCCAAAATGGACGAGAATCCGATCGCAACGCGCAGGAACTCGATCTCAGGGGCGATGCCGAAGTCGATGCGACTGGAGCAGCGGGCCTCGAACAAATTCAAGGGCGGGTCACGTTTGAAGGTCCTTCCATTCCCAAGCGTGCCTTCGTGCAACTCGTGGATATGGACTCGGAGCAGCGTATTACCAGCCTAATACATGACGACGGAAGTTTTGAGCTTCAACCTACTCACGCCGGCCGATATGCAGTGGTGATCGCGAATACTCCCAGGTTCGCGATCCGTAATCTCTCCGCGACTGGCGCGCGATTGAACGGACGGACTCTCGAGTTCACCGGATCGCAACCGGTTCAGCTCACCATCCTAGCATCGGAGGGCATCGGCACAATCAATGGAACTGTTTTTCGGGACGGCAAGCCTATATCCGGCGCGATGGTAGTTCTCGTGCCCGCAGATCCAGGCAACAACAATCCTCTGTTCCGGCGCGATCAGAGCGACAGTGATGGAACTTTTACCCTGCCTCAAGTGGTTCCCGGCAAGTACAGCGTGATCGCGATTCAGAATGGATGGGATCTTGAGTGGGCCACGCCGGAGGTGCTCCGGCCATATTTGCGTATTGCCACGCCAGTCCAGGTAGATGGAAACAACCAATACGATGTGCAAGTGACTGCGCAATGATTCTCAAGCGGACACTTCAGAACCAATCACTGCGGTAAGCCACCCACCAACTGATCAACGCAATCGGAATCGTTGCCAGCAGTCCCCACATCAGCGGCAGCGCAAAGTCCGCAACCAAACTCAGCACCGTGAATGACATCCAGAAGATCTTCTTCTGCACCCGGAGTTCTCCCTGCGCGATCATACCCTGAAGGAATCTGCACTCAACATCCTAATGAGACAATGAACCATGGCAGCTCCGCGGGTTTTCTATTGCGATGTCCACACTATCGACTTGCCTGAAGGACATCGCTTTCCCGCCGGGAAGTACACGATGACCCGCGAGCGGCTCAACTCTGACGGATTCCAACTGCAAATTGCGCCGTTCGCGCCGGTTGAGCTGATCGAACTCGTCCACGAGCGGCAGTACGTCAGCAGTTTTCTTGCGGGCACGCTGTCGCCGACAGCAGTTCGCCGCATCGGCTTTCCTTGGTCTGAGGGACTGGTGCGCCGGACGCTGACATCTCTGGGCGGCACTCTGGCTGCGACACAGGACTCATTGTCGAAAGGTTGGGGCGCAAATCTTGCTGGCGGCACGCACCATGCTTTCGCAAATGAAGGGTCCGGATATTGTGTTTTCAACGATCTCGCGGTAACGATCCGCTGGCTGCGCCGCGACGGATTGATCAGGCGCGCAGCGGTCCTCGACCTCGACGTCCATCAGGGCGACGGGACAGCACACATCTTTTCCTCTGATCCCGATGTACTGACGGTTTCGCTACATTGCTCGTCCAACTTCCCTCTTCATAAACAGGAAAGCAAAATCGACATCGAGCTTGCAGATGGAACTGCGGATAACGAATACCTCGCCGCTCTGGACCTCGCTCTCGCACATGTGCTGAGCTTTCGTCCAGACATCATCCTCTATCAAGCCGGAGTCGATGGTCTGCATTCCGATTCGCTTGGACATCTCGCATTGACGCATCGCGGCCTAATGGAACGTGACCGGCGCGTGATGTGCGCGGCCAGAAGCTATGACATCCCGCTAGTGATTACACTGGGCGGAGGATACTCGCGTCCGCTGGAACTCACGGCAGAAGCGCACGCCAATGTTTATCGCACGGCCTGGGAGGTCTTCGGGTAGGGCGAAATACAACAGGGATCTCGGGCGAGATCCCTTTTCATCTTTTGATCAAAACTTAGTTTGTGGTAGCGGAAGCTGCCCCGAAATGGTCTGCGCTGATGCTCGGCGCCATCGGTTGAGCAACAACTTCGTAATTTGCTGTCGGATAGTTGTACATCCCGAACAGCAGATGATAGCGAATCTTCAAGACTTCCATGAACATTTGCCAGGAATCGCTCACCAGATTTAGCTTGCTCCGGTTATCGTGGATCGCCTCTACTCCGACTTCTGCAACTACGTAGCAGAAACGGTCGGCAAGCATGAGCACCTCCGGATCAAATCCCCAACGCTCGATTCGTTGACGCGAGAACACCATCCGCGCAGCTTTGCGCCTGAAGGCCTTGAATCCACACTGCGTGTCTTCAAACCGGAGACCTAGCACCGATCGAACGACCATCCTGAATCCAGCGCTGCAAACCTTGCGGTGCCAGGGCGCTTCCACCCGTCCACCATTACTGTCCACTCCACGCGAGCCGATGGCTACATCGGCACCGCGTTCGATGGCGTCAATGAGCTTATACGCTTCGCGCATCGGAACTGAAAGATCGGCATCGGTAAGGAGGACAATCTCACCCAGTGCGGCTTCGACACCACGGCGCAGGCTGTATCCTTTGCCGCGATTGACGTGGTTCTGGATCAGGCGAATGTGGGGCCAGGTCTGCATGTGCCGTTCGACCAGACGCGCTGTTCCATCGGTCGAACCGTCATCTATGATTATGATCTCCGCGTTCCATTGATTTTCACCAATAAAATCGCCCAGCTTAGTGAGCGACGCATCGAGGCGGCACTCCTCGTTGTATGCGGGAATAACGATGCTCAACGAATACATTCGGTCACCTTCTTACGTATTCATCGTTTCCATCGCGTCTGTCGTCTGTGGCAATTGCGCAGGCCAGATTTCAAGAGTCTGCACCTGTGAACGCTTCCAAGACTTGTTTCGTCGCTTCAGTGTCAGTGCTTTCGCGAATGACTGGAGATATTGCGCTACCACTCTCTCCATGGTCATCCGCACCGCTACCGAGAAGTTTTGCTCTGCCATGTCTCGCTGCAGAGTCGGATTCTCGAGTAATTCAACCAGGACGTTGGCCAGGCTGCCGGTGTCTCCGTTTATGTAGAACAACATGGCCAATTCTTCCGTTTGCGCCATGTCGCGAAAATCAGGAATGTCAGAACCAATAATCGGCACAGCAAACTCGCAAGCCTGATGTGCTACTCCACTAGGTCCGCCCGCAGAGGTATAAGGCAACACCAGAACTGTCGCCGATGAAAAGAGATTTCCGATCTCGTCTTCCGGAATATAGCCGTGGAATTCAATCTTCGAACAATCACGCCAGCGCTCCTGCAGCGATTCAATGTAGCCCGGGCACATCGGATGGTTCGATCCGGCAATCACCAGCTTTGCATTCGGGAATCGATCGGCGATTCGCAGGAATGCGTCGATCAAGATCTCCGGGCGCTTGTAGGTGCCCCATTTTCCAAAAGTCAGGATGCGATGTTCGGGATTGCCCCGCTTGCTCATGTCAGGAAAATTCGGAGCAGCCGAGAAAATCCCGTGCTTGCGCAAGTGGACGTACTGTCCCTTATAGTTCTCGAGCAACAGCTTGCGATACGACGGCAGCAGCACCGTAACCGATCCTGAGAACAGGATCAGCTTCGTCGCTATTGCCCCACAGAACAGATAAAGTTTGGGGAAACGCGTTCCCTTCGAGAGATCGAGCGCTTCAATAACGTGGTGTAGCGTTATATGCGTGTAGAAGCCGAACAGACGCAACAGAAACGCTGTGCAGATTCCTAGAAATGCCGGTATCGGTTTGTCGCCGAAGCTCGAGAACACCAGATTGAACCAGACCACATCCGGTTTCTGCTCGCGTACCGCGCGAAGAATGTCAAAAGGGATACGGATGGAGTTGAATTTCCAGCAGCGGATAACGTCAAAGTCCGGCAGTTCCTCAGCAGGCTCGCTCATCTGATCGGCCAACACCGTCAGGCTGATCAGATCGTTTTTCCTCAATTCCTTCGCGAGGTGGAATCCATACTCGTTGAGTCTTTCTGTACTCGGAGGAAAAGCTGTTACCAGACAAACTTTCATAGGGGCCCGTTTCCCAACTTCAAAGTCCAGCGGTTCTCTGTTTACAGATGTGCCACTCTCCTAGAACGTTGGCAGCATCTCGGATTTTTTTTGGCGAAACTCAGGATGCGGTACTGCTAAGGTCTGCATAGGTTTGATGCACCTCCGGACTCATCGAGAGAAACTGGATTCGTCAAGAACCGCTAGTAACTGAATAGGACATAGACTCTGGCGCACAAAAAAAGCCGGCGAGCGGCAGCTCGCCGGTGTTGTCGTCAAGGCGCCAGCGGCTAAAAGCGAATGGATGGCCCAAATGTGATTTTCAGGTTGTGCTGCGCACCATTATCGAAATACATCTCGTCACCCGCATCGGCGCGAATACCGATCGGTCCCAGGAAGAACTCGATTCCTCCACCTGGATAGAAGGAGCCGTTCAGGTCGGTATTCTCTAGCTGTGTCGGAAATGTCCCGAAGGTAACCGGTCCGGGTGTTACTCCGAATCGGACGAATCCTCCCTTCGCGAACAAGAACGCACGCACCGGTCCTTTAGTGCCCAACTGGAACTTGGGTCCGAAGAAAGCGTGCGTGGCCCGCAGGTCGGAACGGAAGAGGCTGGTGTTGTGGTTGATGTCCGTGAATGACTGGGTATTGCTCTGACTAAAGTCGTATGCGCCCTCCAGCTCGAAGGCCACATTAGGATGAACGTTTAATCCCAGGCGTCCACCTACACCAAAGAGGTTGGTCGAACTGGATGAGGCACGGAAAAAGTCTCCAAAAACGCCTATCTCTCCATGATCCTGAGCGCGAAGCGCGGGTGCGAAAGCCAAAGCGGCCACTGTCAGCAGCATGATGGCAAAGCGTGTCTTCATTTTTCTACTCTCCCGAAGTGATCTTGCGTCTTCCATTGCAACGCCTAGTTCCTCCCGGACTCGGCGCTCGGTTGCTCTGGAGAGACTCCAATAGGACGAAAGTACGCTGGCGCAGGTTGGCAACGAACGTGAGTAGCGCTTAATGGCGCATGCCTATGCGAAAAGAAAACCGGGGAGACGTGATATGTCTCTCAATTGATAAGCGAGGTGGCAGGATGCATGGGGTTTTAGACATACTGCGGAATACAAATGACTCCAGCAAAATCGAGCGGTATCAGGTGCGGTACGAGGACTTGGCTGGCAACTCCTTCATAGGCAGCATGAACGAGCAGGAACTTCACGACCTGCTTTACCACAAGCTACCCATACCGATAGGCGCTGCGGAGCTCGACAGCAGTTATGAACGCCTGAAAGAGAAAGGGCGGATAACAATGAAGACACTTGACTTAGATGAAAGCGCACTTGCCGGAGCTGGGCTGGAGTACTTGCCCGCGGAAGGCTAGTGGGAAGTACTGCTCAACCACTAACCGCCTGCGGAGTCAGCTTGCGCGCAAGATCCGCGGCAATCTGCCGCCCGTGGAATCTTCCATTTTCGATAAATATCTCGCTGGTGCGGGCGCCAGCGACGATTACGCCGGCGAGATAAATTCCGGAAACGTTTGACTCCAGCGTCTCGGGATCGCAAACGGGGCGACACTCACTTCCGGCAATCTCGACCCCCAACTGCCGCAGAAAATCATAATCCGGGTGGTAGCCCGTGAGCGCGAATACAAAGTCGTTCGGAATTTCAACCCTGCCCGCGGGAGTTGCCAGTACAACACTTCTCTCCTTGATTTCGACAACACTCGAGTTGAAGAATGCAGTCACTTCTCCGTTGCGAATGCGATTTTCGATATCCGGGAGAATCCAGTACTTCACGTTCTTGTGCATCCCCGGACCGCGATGAACGAGCGTGACCCGCGCTCCATGTCGCCATAGCTCGAGCGCAGAAATGGCTGCCGAATTCTTCCCCCCGATCACGAGCACGTCATTGTCGTAATAAGGATGCGGTTCGTGATAATAATGCGCGACCTTTGGTAAATCCTCGCCCGGTATGTTCATCAGGTTGGGGAGATCGTAGTAGCCAGTCGCGACGACCAACTTCTGCGAGTGATGATGATGCTCGTGGCCGAACCGGTCCGTCGTGTGCACTACGAATTTGCCATCGCTGCCATGGACGCGATCCACGCGCTCGTACTGGTGAACATCGAGGCTGTAGTGCTGCGCCACTTTGCGGTAGTACTCGAGCGCCTCAGAACGGTTGGGCTTCTGATTCGGACTGCTGAATGGGATGTCGCCGATTTCCAACAGCTCCGGCGTGGTGAAGAAGGTCATGTTCGCTGGATAGTGAAACAGCGAATTGACAAGGCATCCTTTGTCCACCAGCACAGCGCGCAGTCCGATCCGCTGCGCTTCGATTGCGCAGGCCATTCCCGTAGGGCCAGCCCCAACTACGAGCACATCGAAACTTTCAGTCTGAGGTGAAGAATTCATTCGCTAGCCGAAGCCAAAATCATCATAGATGAATAGTCGGCTCCACCGTTGCCACTCGCTGCTGATGGATCTTGTTTTCTCAATCTGGGAAGTATCTGGGGACAGAGATCATCACACCCTCAGTCGCGCTGCCTCTCGCATCATCAACGCCAGCCCCGTTTCGACAGGACCGATCTTTAATTTTTCATATCTACATTACGTTCAAACTTGATCTTGTCCGCATATTTGAATCTCCGGAAGCACCTCTCGCATCTCTAAGGCCGGAATTGAGGGTCTGGAGGAGATCAAGATTGCAAAAATTTGCCCACATTTTTCTTATTGCGCTGCTGGGCGCTGTGATTGTCGCGAGTTCAGGATGCACCAACACGCAGGCGAAAGTGTCTGCCCCGCTAGCGCTTCAGGTAAAAATCGAAAACATCAATCTAGCTCCGGTGCCGCGAACGGATGAATATGTCGCTACGGTGAAGTCGCGCCGCTCGGCGACCATTCAGCCCCAGGTGGACGGCACCCTCACTCGCATATTCGTGAAGTCGGGTGACCACGTGCGCGCTGGACAAGTGCTGATGACGATCGATCCCCTGAGGCAACAGGCGACTGTCGATCAGCAGCGCAGTACAGAGACGCAGAAGAAGGCGACGCTCGACTATAACGAGCGTGAACTCGAGCGGCAGCGGCAGCTATACGAGTCAGGCGTGAGCAGCAAGAGGGACTACGAGCTCGCGCTGCAGGCGTATCAGAGTTCAAAGGCAGACTGGGAATCGTCGAGCGCGGCGCGCGTTACCCAGCAGCGACAGCTCGCTTACTACAACCTGGTCGCGCCCTTCGCCGGCGTGGTCGGAGACGTTCCCGTGCACATTGGCGACTATGTCGCGCCGCAGACATTGCTGACGACTGTCGATGAGAACGCTGAACTCGAAGCCTACATCTTCATTCCGACGGAACGGGCAGCCGACATCCGCATGGGCCTCCCAGTCCAGATCGTTACCAGCAGCGGCGAACCGATCGAGAGCACGAAGGTGAATTTCATCTCCCAACAAGTCGATAACTCGCTTCAGGGAATTCTCGTGAAGGCGCCGGTTCACAGCTCCGCCGATAAATTCCGCAACGCTCAACTAGTTAAGGCGCGTGTGGTATGGAGCACCTCCCCAACTCCAACTGTTCCGGTTTTGGCGGTCACTCGCATTGGTGGACAGTCCTTTGTTTATCTGGCCACGCAGGCGTCCGGAGGCACGGTCGCGAAACAGCGTGCAGTCACGCTCGGCGATACGGTCGGCAATGATTATGCAGTCCTCGGCGGATTACAGGCAGGCGACAAGGTGATCACTTCAGGTATCCAGCTTCTCGTGGACGGAACACCGATCCAGCCCATCAGCTAATCATTCTGACTCGGCGCAGCATTCACCCGAATTTCACGGTTAGGAAGGAAGTTCTAACTTGATCGATTTTTTCATTCGAAGGCCGATTTTCGCTACGGTATGCGCGCTGCTAATCATTCTTGCGGGCGCGGTCTGTATCCCCGGCCTGCCGATTTCGCTCTATCCCGATTTGGCGCCTCCTCAGGTCACGGTGACCAGCAACTATGTCGGAGCGAATGCTCAAGTGGTCGAATCCGCGGTCACAACGCCGCTGGAGCAGCAAATCAATGGCGTCGAGGGCATGCACTACATCACCTCGACCAGTTCGAACGACGGCACGAGCAGCATCAATGTCGTCTTCCGCACCGGATACGATTTGAATATCGCGGCTGTCGATGTGCAGAACCGGGTTGCAACGGCCCAAGGCCGCCTGCCACAGGAAATCAAGAACACCGGCGTGACCATCACGAAGGCGAATCCTAACTTTGTCTTCGCCGCCGGTTTCTATTCTCCCGATAACAGCCTGACGAACCAGTACATCTCGAACTACATCGACGTGTATGTCAGAGACGCGCTGAAACGAATTCCTGGCGTCGGTGACGTGGTCATCTTTGGCGAGCGCAAATATGCAATGCGCATCTGGCTCGACCCCACCAGGCTCGCCGCCCGCCAACTCACCGCGGCTGATGTAGTGTCCGCGTTGCAGGAACAGAACGTCGAGATACCAGCCGGGCAATTGGGACGTCCGCCTGCCGATCCGAAACAGAACTTCCAGATAACTCTGCGCGTGGTGGGACGACTATCCGATCCCAGGGAGTTCGAGAGCATCATTCTGAAGAACACCCGCAATGGCATCGTTCAACTCAAGGACGTGGGCCGAGCCGAAATCGGCGCTGAGAACTACGACACGAACTTGCTGTACAGCGGCCATCAGGCAATTGGTCTTGGTGTGCAGCAACTCTCGAACGCGAATGCGCTTCAAGTGGACAAGGCTGCCAAGGCGGTGCTCACGGAGTTGTCCAAGTCGTTCCCGCCAGGCATGCACTACGTGATTGCATTCGACACGACCACGGTGGTGGGCGACTCGGTCAAGGAAGTTGTCACGACACTCGAAGAAGCGATTGTCATTGTAATTATCGTCATCTTCCTCTTCCTTCTGGATTGGCGCGCAACGATCATCCCCGCAGTGACGATCCCGGTATCGCTGATAGGGACTTTCGCTTTCATCAAGGTTTTCGGCTTCTCGATCAATTCGCTCACACTGTTTGGAATCACCTTGGCGACAGGCTTGGTCGTGGATGACGCGATCGTGGTCATTGAAAATGCGCAACGTCACATCAACCAGGACGGTACCGACTCGCACACCGCGACCTCCGTCGCTATGGCCGAGGTAGCAAGTGCTGTAGTAGCGACGTCGCTCGTGCTGATTTCGGTCTTTGTCCCGGTATCGTTCTTCCCCGGCACGACAGGAATCCTCTACCGGCAATTCTCGCTGACGATCGCGTTCTCAATTGCCATTTCTCTATTCAACGCGCTCACGCTGTCTCCAGCGCTGGCGGCACTCCTGCTGCGGAACGAGGAGCACAAGTATTCCGTCCTCGACTGGACGCGCATCGACTGGCTCTCTAGCGGCTACAAGAAGTTGGCTCATGGACTTGACGGCGCAATTCACCGTCTTGGTGTTGGTTACGGAAAAGCCATTGAGAAGGTCCTGAAAGTCCGGTACGCGATGATCGTTCTCTTCGTCTTCGCTTTGCTCGCGACGGCTTACATGTACGTCCACGTTCCGACGGGGTTTGTGCCGCAGGAGGATCAGAACTACTTCATTGTCGTGGTGCAGGCTCCGCAGGGGGCCTCTCTTTCCTACACCACCGGTATCGCGAATAAGGCGGAGCAGATTCTGCTTGCCGATCCCGATGTGTTCGGCACATTTGCCGTTCCCGGTTTTTCGCTGTCCGGCGGTAGTTCGTCTAATTACGGACTTGTATTCGCTCCGCTCAAGCCCATCGACGATCGCAGGGGGCAGGGACACGCGGTAAGTGACATCGTTGCTCGGGTCCGACCCAAGCTCTTCGGCATTCCGGGAGCAATCGTCGTCGCATTCGAGCCACCCGCGATCAACGGAATCGGCAGTTTCGGTGGATTCCAGTTTGAGCTGCAGGATCTGGGCCGCAACACTTTGCAGGACGTGGACACGGTCGCGCACCAGATTGTCGCTGGCAGCCGGCAGCGGAAGGATTTGACGGGATTATTCACGAGCTTTACCGCGAACGATCCACAGCGACTCGTGGACATTGATCGTGCGAAGGCCAAGTCCATCGGAGTCCCGCTCAACCAGGTAACGCAGGCGCTTGGCGTGTACATGGGCTCGGAATACGTAAACGACTTCGACTTCAATAACCGTTCATATCGCGTTTACGTGCAGGCGGATCAGCCATTCCGCATGACAGCTCGCGACTTGCGGCAGTACTACGTCCGCTCCGACACTGCTGGTTTGGTGCCGCTCGGAAACATTCTCAGCCTGCAGGAGACCTCGGGGCCGCAGGTGATCAATCACTACAACCTGTTCCGTTCGGCTGAGATTGATGGTGCAGCTGCTCCCGGATTCAGTTCCAGCCAGGGACTGAAGGCGATGGAGGAACTGGCGAAAGCAAAGATGCTGCAGGGAATGTCATTCCAATGGACCGGATTGGCATTGGAAGAAGTTGAAGCGGGTGGCAAGGCAATCGTTATCTTCGGCCTTGGGATACTGGTCGTCTATCTCACTCTTTCAGCACAGTACGAGAGCTTCGCGCTTCCATTCATCATCTTGCTCGCGGTGCCGACAGCGGTGCTGGGCGCGCTGCTGTTCATCTCCATGCGCGGCTTGGTGAACGATGTTTATGTGCAGATCGGACTGGTGATGCTGATCGGGCTCTCGGCAAAGAACTCGATTCTCATTGTGGAATTCGCCGAACAACTGCTCGAACAAGGCCGCTCAATCACTGGCGCGGCGATGGAAGCGGCTGAGCTGCGTCTGCGTCCCATTCTGATGACGTCCTTTGCCTTCATTCTTGGCGTCTTGCCCCTTTACTTCGCAAGCGGTGCCGGCAAACTGGGGCGGCACTCCGTGGGTACCGCAATTGTCGGAGGCATGTTGTTCTCCACCGTTCTGAACCTGTTCTTCATTCCGGTGCTCTACGTGATTGTGAAGACTATGCTGACTGCGGGATCATCGAAAAAGGGCGAAGGCATGGAGGAGTTAGTAAAGGTAGCATGAGCGAGCAAGGTTGTGGGTCGATAGCCGCGTACGCGACCCGTAACTTGTTGCGCAACAATAGTTCACTACTGTGCCGATGAAGACCTCAGAAAGTCTGGCTTAGGCGGCGAGCAGGTGGACTCAAACCAGCGGCTGATATAGACCTGGGCATGGCTCTCACCGCACAAATGCCGCGCTCCCGTCGCAATGGCTGCCTCAGCGTTCCATTTGAGGACCGTAAGCTCGGAATTTCCGCACTGAATCACAAACCAGCGCAGAGGACTACTGCTGACCCTCCCGCAGATCTCACACCTGAACTCTTGTAGCGATGTCATATGCCCCTGTGTTGGTTAAAAGGAGATTCATTGTAACCCGCATGTCAGTGACTCTCGCCGGCCAAGTTGTAATTCCTTGGCGACTCTTGCCTGTAATGTTGTTACTATTCGTCAGCCCATACATCCAACTGACAGCATCATCCACGAACACCACCCATACGTCATAGCAGAGACTTTCGATGGAATTTGGACCTGACAAAGTACTAGTCGTCGAAACTGATGCAACCTTGCGCGAGCACCTCGCAAGAATTCTGACCGAGGCTGGATACCAGGTCTCCGCCGAATTCGCTGTCACATTGAAGACCGTACTGCTATCGCTGCCTGATGTGATCATCATGGGCGCGAGTCCTCCGCAGTTGGACTGCTGCGATCTCCTGGCCGACGTCAAGCGGTCCGAGCAGGCGCGTCACATTCGAGTCATCATGCTGGCTGCCGGCGGACCCGCGGAAAGAATTCGCGGCCTCGATCTCGGCGCGGACGACGTCCTCTCCTTGCCTTTCGACGATCGCGAGCTGCTGGCTCGCGTGCGCGCTGAGTTTCGCGAGAAGCGCCCAGAGGACGACCTGCGCGAAACCGTACGCAACGGCAGGAGGTCAGGACGAGAGGCTCGCCGTCTGATGCACGCTCTCGACGAGGGTCGCCGAACTCTGCGCGTCGGCGTCGCGCTGCTCGTTGGGCTGGCGCTGATCATTGGTGGGGGCCTCGGGATTTTCTACTGGCGTTCGCAACGGCAAAACGTTCGCGTTTACACAGCACTTTCGAAATTGCAGACAGGCATTGCCAACGAACACGAGTTGCTGGAACTCGCACGACGTGCACGAGTACAGGTCGAGCAGAACGCTGTGCGATCAACCGAAGTACAACGTCAAACCCTGGAGCGACAAAACAAAGAGCTGCGCGACAAGATAGTCACCGCCGATCCCTCTCAGGTGACAGAGCTCGAGCGTCAGCTTCGAACGTCCAATGAACGCCTCCAGAGGTTGGAGACCGAGAGCACAGTCGCGCAAGACGTAATTCGTTCTTATTCCTCGAGCGTGTGCCTGTTGCACATCGTCGTGGGTTTTCGCGACAAGGGTTCCGGCCTGGTTCTTCGCTACACGACAATGACTCCGGGCGGCTCTCCACTTGCGAATGGCGGTGGACAAACCCAAGTTCAACTCGGAGGAATCGGACCCGAAGTGCGGATGGACGCTTTTGGCTCCGGATTCCTGGCATCTGCCGACGGCCGCATCGTCACCAATCATCACGTGGCCGAGCCCTGGTGGAAGAACGACGACATAGCGGAGCTGCTAAAGCAAGCCGTCGATCTTGAGCCGATCGCGGTCGAGATGACTGCTTACTTCCCCGGCGTCTCTCATGGCGTTCCAATAGCTGTACAGAAAATTTCTTCCGACGCTGACGTTGCTGTGGTTTCCGGCAATATCTCCGGTTTAAAACTCAAGCTGCTGACGATGGATGACAGTCCGAAAGCCGCAGTGAGCGGGCAGCCGGTTGTGCTGATTGGCTATCCCACCGGAGTGGATGCGATCCTCGCACGAACCAGCGACGACGCTGTGCGTTCCATTGCTGCGAGCACGAGCACGGATTCCAAGAGTCTGATGACCGAGTTGGCACATCGCAATCTGATCCGGCCGGTCAATACGCAGGGACACATCGGGGACGTCCTTGCCGACAAAATCATCTACGACGCTCAGACCACGTCCGGCGGATCGGGCGGCCCGCTGTTCAACGCCGAGGGTAAGGTCATCGCGATCAATGTGGCCATGCTCCGCGATTTCGGCGGCTCGAACTTTGCCATTCCAGTGCGGTACGCTAAGGCATTGCTCACCCACTAAGCTTTTCAAGGGCAGCACGAATCCGAGGAGTCCCCTATCGTTACAACTGAAACAAAGAACGTACCGAAGTCACCGCGTGCGATTGGAATGGTGAAGGTTCGGTCGGCAGACCAAATCGACACTGTTCGCAATCTGTTCCGAAGAATATGCTGGACGGTTGGCTATTGATCTGTGTTTTCAGGATTTCGAAACAGAGCTGACCGCGCTGCCGGGCAGCTATTCAGCGCCTCGCGGCGAACTTCTCCTCTGTTACGTCGGCGGAGAACCAGCAGGATGTGTGGCTCTGCACGTGTGGAACGATGGCGGAAAGGAAGCGTCTCTACGTTCGCGAACAGTTTCGCGGAGATGGAATTGGCAAACTGCTTCTCACTCACATTCTGGATTTCGCCAATAGTTAGCATTATCAGCGCGTTCGGCTCGACACCATCGAAGACAAAATGCCGAATGTCATCGCTTTCTACGAGCGGTTTGGCTTCCGCCGAATCTCTTCGTATCGATTCAATCCAGAAGCAAGCGCGAGCTATTGGGAACTCAACCTCGATCGCACTTCTGCAAACGCTAGGCCGTAGGCACGTTGCTATTCGTTGCGCAATGCGACCATCGGATCCACGGATGACGCCCGCCACGCGGGCAGCGCCGCGGCAAGCACAATGACCGGCAGCACAATCGCCGTGACGCTCGCGTATGTCGAGACGTCTGTGTTCTTCAGTCCGAATAGCATCGAACTGAGCAGCCGGCTCGCAATCAGTGATAGCACCACACCGGTAACGATGCCAATCGCAGCCAGCCTGACCGCGCCTCCGAGCACAAGAGCAATGATGTTTCCCGGCTGCGCGCCCAGCGCCGATCGCAGTCCGAACTCCGACGTCCGCCGTGTAGTCAAGTAACTCATCACAGCGTACATACCTGAGAGCGCCAACAGAAGCGCGAGCACAGCAAAGGACGAAGCTAATGCCGTGCGAAACCGTTGCGCACTGATGGAATCGCTGAGCAGTTCGTTCATCGTCGTGAACTTGGTTGCCACTTCAGGGTTCATCTGCTGAATGGTGCTCTGCACCACAGGAATCAGCGCGTCCGGATTGCCAGATGTGCGAATCACAATCGCGAGATCATTGGCGTGCGACGGATGCTGGCGTAGTGGCATGTAGAGCACAGGGCCGGGCGGTGAGGCGGGCGAGTCTTGTCGTACATCACTCACTACGCCGACAACGGTCATCCATTTCGGATTATCAAGCCCACACTGGATACGATGGCCGATGGGATCTTCATTCGCAAACACCTGGCGCGCGATTGATTCGCTGATGATGACGACAAAAGGACGGTCATAAAGATCACCGTCATTGAAATCGCGTCCACGTAATGACCGCATACCAACCGTGGAAAAGTAACCCGGACTGGTCAGAGTAAAGTCTGCATGAGGCAGCTTGCGGAAGTCACCCCCGAACGAATGTTTGCCTTCGACGGCGTAGCTGCCGTTCGATCCCTGGTCGCTCGCCGGCAATCCCATGGCTGCGCCGACGGCGGCAATGCCGGGAAGCTCGCGCAGGCGTGTGAAGAGGTCGTCAAAGGCGCGCGAAGCGTCAAGAGCTTCGGGTATGGTCTGCGCGGGAGCATGCGCATAGGCCACGAGGAGGCCTTCAGTGTGAAATCCCATTTCGGCTGCTTGTAAGGCAAGCATGGTGCGGAACAGCAGGCCCGCGCCCACAGCGAGCGTTAGCGAGAGAGCAATTTGCGCTACCACCAGCGAACCGCGCAGGGACGATGGGCCACCACCCAGCAGTCCGCGAGTTCCGCCCTGCTTGAGCGCGTCTTGCAGGTTCACGCGTGTGGACTGCCAGGCAGGCGCTATGCCGAATAAAATGCTAGTGAACAACGACGCCGCAAGCGCAAATCCAAGGACGCGCCAGTCAAGCGTGATGTCTGCGAGCAACGGGGCAGGCAAGAATTGTGCTCCGACGCCCAGCAGCGCCTTGATGCCCCAAGCTGCCAGGCTAATGCCAAACACTGCGGCGACAATAGACAGCACAACGCTCTCGGCGAGCAGTTGCGTTACTAACTGAGGGCGTCCTGCGCCAAGAGCAACGCGTACTGCCAGTTCCCGCGAACGTGCGGTCGCTCGGGCCAGCATCAGGTTGGCAACATTGGCGCAGGCGATCAACAGCACTAACCCCACCGCGCCCATCAGGATGAATAGGGTTGATCGCACCGGCGCAGACAATTGGTCCTGGAGTGGAGTGACGGTGAATGTCTTGTCGTGATTCTCGTCAGGGAATGCTGCGGCAAGCCGCAACGCCATCGCATGCAGCCGCGCATCGGCTACAGCCAACGTCACTTCGGCCTTCAGCTTCGCAACCGAGTGATAGTTGTAAGCGCTGCGGCTGTTGTTCTCCGGAACCGGTGAGACTGCGGCCCATACCTGCGTCTGCTTGGGAAAATCAAACACCGCCGGGGTGACTCCGACGATCTCATAGGTCACGCCATCGATCCGCAGACTTTGTTTCAGCGCAGCAGACGCCGAGCCGAAGTTACGTTGCGCAAATCCGGTGCTGACCACAGCCGCCCTGCCCGCATCGTCTGGTATGAATCCCCGCCCGGCCCGGAGCGGCATGGAAAACACGTGGAAGAAATCGGGATCGACCAAATATGCGCCGACAAAGTCCGCCCGGTTCGCGAGCTGCACACCCATCTCGCCGCTGCTGCCCGTGTAGAAGCTGAATGCCTCAAAGGAATCTTTATTCGCGCGCAGATCTTCGATGTCGCCGTTGGCTGTCCTCCAAATGCTTCGACCGGAGTCCGTGAATGTCGTGTTTACCGCGACAATGCGGTGCGCGTCGGGATACCGCAGCGACTTCAGCACCACGCCGTCCAGAACGGTGAACATGGCAGTCGTAGCGCCGATGCCGAGCGCCAGCGTAATGATGGCGACGGCGGCGAACCCGGGATTCAGTCGCAACATGCGGAGGGCGTAGCGAAGATGAGCGGCAAAAGTCATACGATTTCCTCAACAGCAGGATAGACGTGGAGAGGCCCACTTGGGCAGCGCCGCGTTGGGACCGCCCGTATTGGTCGGTGCCCAGCCGCTTGTTGTGCCTGATTACTTCGGCGTCCCCGGCAAATAGTAGTAGCGAACCACGAGCAAACCTGCCAGGGCTGCAGATCCGAACAGGAGATCGAGCGCGGACACGTCGGTGGCTACCATTCGCCGCGCAATTACAAACATGACAACTTCGAGAGCCGCGCTGGTGCGATGAAGAAGCAACAGTAATCCGAGTTCGGCTGCAATGGCTACTAGCAGCATCTTCTGCAACAGTACATGCAGAGACTGGTAGCTATCGGGCGAACGCCAGAGTTCTGGAAAACCGTGAATCATGAATTCCACAGTCGCCACAACAGCCGCAGCAACGACCAGTAAGGCAATACAGGAAAGAAATAGATGAATGAAATTGCCGGCGTAGAGATTTATCTGTTGTTCTGTCCGAGTTGCCTCGCCGCTATCGACGACACTCGCGTCCGGTTTGTTCTTACTTTCAGTCACGGCCGCAAACGAGGTCTCCGAAGGAAATCCGACGGAAGTGAGATGAGAGAATGCATCACCGAGATTTCCCGGCGAACAACAACGGTCGTTTACGCCTTCACGTCATTCGTATTAGCTGCGATGTTCATTCCGAGAAAACAAGCACCGCCTTGCCATGAATCTTGCCCTCGTTCACCTGCGAGAAGACCTGCCGCGCTTCGTCCAGTCTGAACCGTTTGGCTATGGGCACCGGCTTCAACGCTCCTTGTTCGAATCCCACAGTGACTTGCTCGAGGATCGCCGCGCAATCTTCGGCGTCGTACGCTCGAGTGTCCACGCCGAACAGGCTGAGGCGGCGGTGATAGAAGTCGAGCAGGTCGAAGCATACTCGGCGATCGTCCACAGATGTGATGTTTACCTGTCGTCCTTTTTGCCCGAGGGTGCGCAGACAAGGTTCGAAGAGTGGGCCGCCTACGCAGTCATAAGCGACGTTTGCGCCTTTGCCTCCGGTGAACTGCGCTGCCTGCTCGATCATGGATTTGTAGTTGCCGCTCGCGTCGGCAACAATGAACATGTCGATCTTGTATTCCTGTTGTCGCTCCGTGGAGATTGCAGCACGGTCGATTCCAATAGTCCCTCCGCCTTTCCACTTTGCGATCTGGGCGACCGCGCTTCCGACTCCTCCGGCGACGCCAGTGATCAGGGCCGTTTCCCCGGACTGAAACTTTGCGGTTTCGATGAGCCCGATCCACGCGGTCACAAAATTTACCCCTGCGGCGGCTGCTTCTTCAAAGCTCAGATTCTTTGGCTTGGGACGCACTCCGTTTGCAGGCAGCAGAATCAATTCGGCATGAGTGCCGTCCCTCTCGAATCCGAGATCACCTCCCGTACCCCATACTTCCTGCCCGATCATGTCCTTGGGACCGTCGATGACAATGCCGGCAAAGTCGCGTCCGGGAGTCCGTGGGAGCGATGTGCCTTCCATGCGTCCGAGAACGTTCTTGGCGTCGCTGGGATTCACCGACGCTGCGCGGACACGCACGACGACTTCACCTGGCTTCGGCTTGAGATCGAGGAGGGTCTCGACTTTCAATTTGTCGAAGCTGCCAAACTCATGAAATCGCAGCGCTCTCATTTCATCTCCTTTGGGCCCGACTTCAAGGGCGCTTGGCAGAATTAGACACTCGAATCGGTGTTCCTGTACCTTGGCAGTCCTCGGAGTAAATCGACGATGCTTCAGGACTACAAAGAGATTATCTACGGAATCATCTTGGGAATTGCCGCCGCTGCGCTTGATACTGGCATGGACGCTCGCATCGAAGGCCATACCTTCTGGGCTGAGCTCACTGGCCATTCCAGCATGTTGCTGTATCGCGGGATCTTCGTTTTCTTCGGTCTGATCATCGGTGGGCTTGCCTGGAAAAATAATCAACGCAAACGGGATTTCCGCCACTTACTGGAAAGGATCAAACGGTGTCGCGACCAGTTCGAGGGAAACTTGCTTGTGCTCCACACGAAGCTACAACTATTGCTGACGAAAGACAGCTTTCACCTTTCTTCCGAAGCTGAACAGCAGGTTCGCGCGGCCTACGATACCTCGCGCGAGTTGCAGAAGATTGCAGATGACATCCCTCCGCTGGACGATGTGTCATAGAGCAAGCTGCTGCATCATCGCATGCTGAACCGTCTTCAGCGCAATGGCCCAGTGACGGTGCGCGTCCGGCTCGTCCTCTCCGAATCCGTATAGATAGAAGGTGATGTAGAAGCCTTCCTTTGGCGCTTGCGGACTGCGGCTGTCGATGCACCGACGCAGTACGAAGTCCACGGACGCCGGCATATCGGGCGCGTGCCGCAACAGGCGCGCTAGCTTCTGCACAAAGGCTTCGTATCGGGCGAAGCTGGAAAAGTCTTCGGAAGCGAACACTAGATCAATGTAGGAGCCGAACTTGCACGGTTCCCCGAAAATCTCTTCTTCTGCGCTGATCTCGTGGCTCGACCAGATGTCACACTTGGCACTTTCGAACGGCGAGTTCGCGCAGTTGACCCATGCGAGGAATGCTCCCAGACTCGAGTTGTCGCAGGCTTCCGGAATTTCCAGCAAGAGTTCTGGTTGACGCTTCAGATCCAGATAACGCTGGCTGCAGTCTTCGGAACGCCAGGGAATTTCCAGTTGGGGATCATCGGCGGAGAGTTCGACATTCCATTCGCTCAACATGAATAGCCAAGAAGGTGTGCTATCGCTTCTGCCGCTTGGCGCGCCAGTAGAGTAGCAGGCCAATGACGAGTGCTATCCCAGTTCCACCTAAGAGCTTCAACTCGAAGATGGCTTTGTTCGACGTCTCGCCAGGAGGGATCATCGAGAGCGCCATAGCGAAGAGACAGATTAACAATCCCAGCGAGCCCGTGATCCACACACCAGCGCGGCCGCCTGGGACGAGCACTGCGCGGGCGTTCCGATCGCGA
>CAZLIE010000047.1:19814-27707 GCA_964559345.1 uncultured Terriglobales bacterium | reverse complement strand
CGAAGATGTTTTCCGTGATCGTCGAAGTGCCTTCCGCCTGCGTGGCCAGCGCCATGTATTGCGCCTGCATGTCCGTGGGAAATCCGGGATGCTCTTCAGTAGCCACATCGGACGCCCGCAGGTTGCCATCCGCCTGAACCCGCACCGAGTCGCCATTGGCGCGAATCTTCACCCCGCATTCCTGCAATTTTGCCAGCAGAGCGCCAAGATGCGATGGATCGCACCCAGCCACGATCAGATCGCCGGCAGTGAGTGCGCCTGCGATGATGAACGTCCCCGCCTCAATGCGATCCGGGATGATGCGATGCTTGGCTCCGCCGAGCTTATCAACACCTTTCACGCGAATGGTGGATGTGCCCGCGCCTTCGATCCTCCCGCCCATTTTGTTCAGCAGCGCGGCTAGATCGGCTACCTCGGGTTCGCGCGCGCAGTTCTCCATTACCGTCTCACCGTCGGCGAGAGTGGCAGCCATCAGCAGGTCTTCGGTTCCAGTGACGGTGATCTTGTCGAAGCTGATGTGAGCGCCCTTCAGCCGGTTTGTTTTGGCTTCGATGTAGCCGTGCTCCTGCGTGATCTGCGCGCCCATCTTCTCCAAGCCCTTGATGTGGAGATCAATCGGACGAGCCCCAATCGCGCACCCGCCCGGCAATGAAACACGGGCGATCCCCATACGCGCGACGAGCGGTCCCAGGACGAGTGTCGATGCACGCATCGTCTTCACCAATTCGTACTTGGCTTCCGGACTGCTGAGATTGCGGCAGCATATGCTGGTGCGATGGTGAGCGCGACCATATCCGAGTTCGACTTCAGCGCCCATCGACTCGAGCAGCTTGCGCTCGGTCTGGATGTCGCGCACGTCCGGGATATTCTCAAGGATGACTGGTTCTTCGGTGAGGAGCGCGGCCGCCATTGCAGGCAGCGCCGCGTTTTTAGCTCCGCTTACACGAATCGTGCCGACCAGCGGATTGCCGCCGCGGATAACAAACTTGTCCATATGGGGGAGTCTTTCGCCTCTGTAACAGGTTGAAATTGTCTACATTAGATTCTACCCGCGGTCGGCGCGGCTCAGTATCCGACGTTCACCTCATGTTGAAACCGAGGTGTCAGGACTTCCGGAGCATTGAAGTGTAAGCCGGGCCCATCATCCACGCCAGCGTCTTCTTTGGCCTCCAAGTCACACGACCCTCTCGTGATACTTGGCGGTAACGCATTCAGGCCGTAGCGCTTGACCAGCGCCAGCTCTGGCAAGCACAATCTCTGCGGTTCCTCAATCCACTCCCATCGGGTTTGGGCTTCCCGCCCCTCAACTTGGGAAGAAGTTGGACTATCCGTGGTGCCAGTTCCTCATCCTCCTGAAGGTAGTGGTGAATCATTCAGGATTGAATTTGACTGGGGAAGAAGATGGCCGCTGGATTCGCCGAGATTCCCGAGCTACCCGGCGTAATCGCCTATGGCGAGACCCGGCAAGAGGCAGAAGTAAAAGTTACCGCCCTCGCATTACGAGTCCTCGCCGACCGCACTCAGCAAGCAAAGAAGGACTGACTCCGAACCATTTGCAGGTTCATGACGTATTAAAAAATAGTCCAACTTCCTCGTCTAGAATCGAGCTGCATGGCCACTGTCACTGTTGCCGCTCCACACTCACGAACAAAATCAGGCGTATTCCGGGCGATCGCCGTAGTGTTCGCTCTTTTTTTTGCCGGAATAGTGGCTGTGGCGCTTTGGGTTTACAGAACCGAGCGCCGCGAATTGCCTCAGGTGGACGGAAGCATCTCGCTGGCTGGCCTTTCCGGCCTGGTGTCTGTAATTCGCGATCATCAGGGCGTGCCGCACATTCGCGCACAGTCGTTTGAAGACCTGATGTTTGCTCAGGGCTTCGTCACCGCGCAAGATCGTCTGTGGCAGATGGATGCAAGCCGGCGCTACGCTGCCGGCAATCTGGCCGAGATTCTCGGACCGGGCGTGCTGAACCATGATCGCCATCAGCGCTACTTGCAGATTCGCACCGCAGCCGAGCGCGGAGCAGCGGCGCTCAATGCGGACGATCGCAAGATGGTGGAGGCTTATGCCCGCGGAGTTAACGCATTTATCGATTCGACTCGTGACCGGCTGCCACTCGAATTCAAGCTGCTGCACTATTCGCCTGCACCTTGGACCGTCACCGATTCGCTCTTGATCGGCGCTAATATGGACCAGATGTTGAACACGCAATATCCGCTCGAGCTCAAGCGAGAAAGAGTCATCGGTCACTTGAATGCGCAGGAGATTGCGGACTTATTCCCCATGACGTCGTGGCAGGACCTTCCGCCCGGACGGCAGGCAAAAACGCTTCAAGAAGGCTCGCCCAGGCGCCAGCCTGGTCGGCAAGAAGACGACGAGGGAGAAGGCGATCAGATGCCGGGCAACAACTCCGCGCTGCTGGCCGAATCTGAGCGGCGCTGCGATATGTGCGTTCCCGGCTCGAATAACTGGGCAGTCGCCGGCGTTCACACCGCGAGTGGTCGGCCTCTGCTGTCGAACGACATGCACCTCGACCATTCGATCCCGAACATCTGGTATGAGGCACACCTCACCAAGGGCGATGGAATCGACTTCGACGTTGCCGGCGTGACCTTGCCAGGCTTGCCCTTCGTAGTCGTCGGCCACAATCGCCGAATTGCGTGGGGATTTACCAACCTTGCGCCCGATGTTCAGGACCTCTTCATCGAGCAATTCAATGCTTCTGGCGAAGTCGCGACACCGAACGGCTATAAAGCGCCGCAAAAGGTCCACGAGATTGTGCACGTGAAGGGCGCGCCCGACGCACAGTTCGACGTCGTCGTGACTCGACATGGCCCGATCATCACGCCAATTCTTCGAGGAGAAACCCGTCAGCTCGCGCTGCAATGGACCATCTACGATCCGAAGACTCTGACCATACCGTTCATGCGTCTGAACTCCGCTCGCAATTGGACTGAATTCCGTCAGGCGTGCTCGCAGTTCGACGGCCCATCGCAGAACACGGTCTATGCCGATGTGGATGGACACATCGGATATCAGGCAACGGGCAAAATCCCAGTGCGCGCGTCCGGTGATGGGCTAACGCCCCAAGCCGGCGCCGACTCCGCACACGATTGGACCGGCTATGTGCCATTCGAGCAACTTCCCACTGTGTACGATCCACCTTCGGGCATGGTGGCCACGGCAAACGGCCGAATCACACCAGAGAACTATCCGCACCTGCTGGCCAATGTCTGGTGGTCACCATACCGCACCGCCCGCATTCTGCAACTGCTGAACGAGGGCAGCGGGCTTAAGACCGCCGACATGCTTTCTATTCAGACCGATGTCACAGCTCAGCTCGAGCGTTTCTACGCAGATCGGTTCGTTTATGCCATCGATCATACGAAGACTGCGTCTTCGCGCGTGCGCCAGGCGGCGGAGATCATGCGCGGCTGGACTGGACAAATGAGCGCCGATTCCGCAGCGCCGACTATCGCGCAGCGGGCCCGGCGAAAAGTTTCCGAGCTTTTACTTGCGCCCAAGCTCGGCGCCGACTATGACGTGTACGAGTGGGGGCTTTCTCAGCCAGCATTGGAGGAGATCATCTCTCACCGGTCGGCACGCTGGTTGCCCGCAGGTTATGCCTCCTATGACGACGTTCTCATCGCAGCGGTGCAGAAGACGGTCGAGTCCCCTGAAGCGCCAAAAGATTTGAATAAATGGAAGTGGGGAAACGAGCATCCGATTGAGATCCAGCATCCGGTGCTCGGAGCCATGCCGGTTCTGCGCTGGTTCAGCGGCATTGGGAAGCACGCCCAGTCCGGTAGCGGAACGACCGTGAAGCAAGTCGGCACAGGATTCGGTCCGTCTGAGCGCATGACCGTTGATTTCTCCAATCTCGACCATTCGACGTTGAACATCGTAGTAGGGCAATCCGGACATTTGCTGAGCCGGCATTACAAAGATCAGTTTGCCGCCTGGTATGGCAACACGACATTCTTGTTGCCCTTCAGTGATGCGGCGGTGAACGCCGCTGCGGAGCACAGGTTGAACCTGCAGCCGAAGTGACGAGGCTGTCGGCGTTCGGCCAGTTAGGTGCTCAGGAATGCCTGAAGGGTGAGAACCAGCTTCACTGTGCATCTTGTTGATGGCTGCACCGTCGTTGTGTTTTACTTTACCCGTGGAACTGCTCTTCAATCTGCTTTGGGTAGCGCTGGCCTGCTCGACATCGCTTGCTTGGGTGATGTGGAGACGAGGGTCTCATTCGCGAGAAGCGCCGACACTGCTGCGCGGATTGATGGTTGTAGTTTGCATTCTGGCACTACTGTTCCCGGTAATTTCCATCAGCGACGATCTCTCGCAGACGCCCGGCCTGGCGGAAGGTACGCGCATTCAGGACATACTCAAGGCTCCTGATCTTCGTTCCACGCTTCCTATAGCCGCCATCGCAGTTCTACTCACTGTTCTTCAGCCAGAGCGGCGCGCGATTTCCGGCAGAGTCTCGTTTGAGGCGACCGTCGGTTATCGCGAGCTGTTTCGGAATCCTGTCATTGAGAATCGGCCTCCGCCGCAACTCGCGTAAATAAACAGCTCTGCTCTTCATCTCCTTTTAAATACGACCGACACCGCTCGGTACACATCGGATTAGCACAACCTATGAGGCTGAAAGCCCTGCGCCTGTTCATTGCCGTATTATTTTGTTCCGCCCTGATGTCAGTGGCGCAGCAGCAGACCCCTGCTCCGGCGCCTTCTGGCGATGCGATTCCGCACACGCTAAGCCTGTTCGAAGCCGAGCAATTGCTGGTCAAGCGGAATTTGACACTCGCCGCATCGCGCTCGAACCTGAACGCTTCCGAGGCGGCGCGCCGCATTGCCGGCTACAAGCCGAATCCGCAGTTGCAATTCGGCATCGAGCAGGTGCCGTTTCAGTCTCCGCTTCCGGGAAGCGTGCCCCGATTTTTTGCGACCGACAGCAATGCCGGCGCTAACCCGGTGTACACCGCGCAGTTTGGGAAACTGTTCGAGCGGGGCGGCAAGCGCGAGTCCCGCATCAAGCAGGCAGACGCTCAAGTGAACGTCGCCTCTGCGACGATCAGCGATACGTTGCGAAATCAGCTCTTCGCTTTAAGACAGGCCTTCGGAAACGCGGTACTGGCGCGCGAGAACCTGCGCATCGCCGCGGAAGTCGATGGCCAGTACGCGCGTACTGAGAACCTCACAGCGGAACGCGTGAAGGCCGGCGATCTGCCCGGAATCGAACTTTACCGATTACAGGCGGGCCGTCTGCCCTTTCAGCAGGCCGTGATCGACGCGCAGAATGCGTATGAACAGGCGACGCGCGATCTCCTGAACGTTCTCAGCGCTCATCCGAACAACGTAGTACTCGACGCGAATACGCGAACGGTATCCGATCAAACCGGTATCTCCAGCCTCATTCACTCGGCGCCGTTGGTTGTGGTTGGGGACTTCGCCGATTTTCCAGTCCCCGATTCACTCACTCAATTAAAGGAGATCGCGTACAACAATCGCCCGGACCTAAAGGTCGCGCACTCCAATTTCGACGCCGCAAATTATGGCGTGCGCCTGGCACAGGCGCAGCGGGCTCATGACATCAACGTCGCGACCGAATATCAGCGAGTCGGAGACGACGACACGCTCGGCATAGTTACGCAGATTCCCTTGTTTCTCTACAACAACGGAAAGGCCGGTGTGGAGCAAGCGCAAGCCTTGCGGCGCACCGCGGAAGCACAACTGCACCAGGCCGAAGTCCAGGTCGATACCGACGTGGAGAAGGCGTACCAGTCCTGGCTTGCGGCCAAGCGTTCCGTCGATCTCTACAGTGGCGAGAACCTCCAGCAGGTTCGGAAAGTGCGCGACATCGTGGAGTTCAGCTATCAGCACGGCGCCGCGACGCTGCTCGAACTTCTGGACGCGGAGCGCACGCTGCGCCAATCAACCAGTGCGTTCAACCAGGCGCGCGGAAATTATCAGTTGAGCTTGTGGCAGCTCGAGCAAGCCATCGGGAAGGACTTGCAATGATGCCCATCGTTAATTCAGATCGCACGCGCGCCCGCGAAGCGCAGATGCCAACGAAGAATCTTTGTTTGCGGCTGGGAGGACTCTGCGTAGCAATATTGGTCCTGACGCTTACTGCGTGCGGCGGATCATCTAGCGCGAAAGAAACAGCAAAGGCAGACCAGAATCCGGCAATTCAAGTCGCGCCTGCATCATATGAAACCATCGCCAACGAAATTGCCGTCCCGGCGACCGTGCAGGCCGATCCGGCACGCGTGGTACACATACTGCCTCCGGTGAGCGGACGTCTCCTAGCTGTAAGCGTGCGTCCAGGACAGGCCGTGAAGGCAGGACAAACGGTGGCCCTGATTCAGAGCAGCGACGCCGCCGGCGCGCGCGCCGACTACGAGAAAGCTCGGGTCGAATCGGAGCGAACCCAGCAGGCGGAGCGGCGAGCCGCCCTGCTGTTCCAGCATGAGGCACTCGCGCAGAAAGACTACGAGGACATCAAAGCGCAGGCGGCGAACGCCCGCAGCGATCTTGTGCGCACTCAGGAGCGACTCCGAGTCCTCGGTCTCAGCGCGAATGGCGGCTCAGATAATGTGACACTCAAATCGCCGCGCTCGGGCGTGGTGACCGAACTCGGTGCCGCCAATGGCGAACTGTCGAAGTCGCTGGACAACGCCAGCTCGATAGCAACCATTGCCGACCTCAGCTCTGTGTGGATTGTCGGGGACGTGTACGAAAAAGACCTTCCCTTAGCTTCGCTCAATACTTCGGTAAAGATTACTTTCACCGCGTTTCCGAATCAGACGTTCAACGGGCGAATCTCAAACATCTCCGACTTTGTCGATCCGAACACGCGCTCGTTGAAAGTGCGCGTGGTGCTGCCGAATGCCGATCACAAGCTGAAGCCGGCCATGTTCGCCAACATTCATTTGATCGCGCCGGCGAAGAAAATCGTCACGGTTCCCAACACGGCCCTGCTACATGAAGGCGACACCACCTTCGTGATGGTGAAGAAAGCGGACGGATCGTACGAGAAGAGGAAAGTGATAAGCGCAGGGGCTCAGGGAGACAAGGCGGAAATCGTCGCCGGTCTGCAGCCCGGAGAGAACGTGGTCACCTCCGGCGCTGAGCTTGTGCGCGATGCGGGAGCGGGACAGTCATGAGAAGCGTAGTCCTCGCGTTGTTGCGGTATCGCACGCTTGTCTTGATTGGACTGGCGGCATGGATTGCCCTTGGCATTTGGGGATTCATTCAGCTTGACATCGAGGCGTATCCCGACCCGTCGCCGCCGTTGGTTGAGATCATCACCCAGAATCCTGCCTGGTCCGCGGAGGAGATGGAGCAGCAAATCACGGTTCCCCTCGAGACGGTGCTCAACGGCATGCCTCACCTGGATTACGTTCGCTCGATCAGCATCTTCGGTCTGAGCGATGTGAAGCTTTACTTCGATTTCAACAGCGACTATTTCTACGACCGTCAGGAGGTCTTGAACCGGCTGCAGACGATCACTCTGCCGCAGAACATCCAGCCCCAGCTTTCGCCATGGTCGCCCATCGGCGAAATCAGCCGATACGAATTGATTGGTTCGCATTACAGCTTGAATGATCTCACTGCCACGCAGAACTGGCTGGTTCGTCGCGAGCTGAAACAGGTCCCCGGGATCATCGACGTAACCACGTTTGGCGGCACGACTAAGCAATACCAGGCCGAGGTAGATCCCAACAAGCTGCTGCAGATGAATGTCACTCTGCCCCAGGTCATCACTACGGTCACATCGAGCAATGCCAACGCGGGCGGAAACTATCTGACGATCGGCAGCCAGAGTATGAATGTGCGTGGCATCGGGCTGCTGCGCAATGTGCAAGATATTGGGAACGTCGTGATTGT
>CAZLIE010000047.1:0-19804 GCA_964559345.1 uncultured Terriglobales bacterium | reverse complement strand
TTGTTCAGCGCAACGGCGCGCCGGTCCTGCTGCGCGATGTCGCCGACGTACATGAAGGGCATCAACAGCGCTTGGGAAAAGTCGGAGTCAACGATAACAATGATGCGGTGCAGGGGATCGTCTTGTTGCAACGCGGAGAAGAATCGATCCCGGCGCTCAAGGGCGTCAAGCAGAAGATCAACGCGCTGAATGGCGGGCTGTTGCCTGCGGGCATGAAAATCCGCGTGCTCTATGACCGCACCAACCTTATCGATACCACGACCGGCACAGTGCGCCACGTTGTACTCACAGGATTGGTGCTCGTTACCGTTCTATTGCTCGTCATGCTCGGCGACATTCGCCTCACGCTGATTACTGCTCTCACTATTCCCGTTGCGATCCTTTCTGCATTCGGATTGATGGTGCTCACCGGGCGCCCGGCGAATCTGATTTCAATCGGCGCGATCGATTTCGGCATTCTGGTGGACTCATCCATCGTAGTGCTCGAAAGTATTTACCGCGTGCTCTCATCGCGGCTAGAGGGAGAGTCGAGCGACAAGCTGATCGCCAGGGCCACCGCACAATCTGCGCGTCCGGTATTGTTTTCGACCATCATCATCCTCGTCGCTTTCATTCCGCTGTTCACGATGAAGGGCGTGCCAGGCAAGATCTTCGCTCCGATGTCGGTCACATATGGCTTTGCATTGACTGGCGCGCTGCTCTTCGCGCTGTTATTTGCGCCGGTATTGGCTTCGTTTGACAACAGCCGGTCCACGGAGCAGTCCGGTCATGAGACCCGCCTCAGCGCATGGTTTCGTAAGCGCTATGACAAAGGTTTATTGTGGGCGCTGCGCCATCCGCGTCCGGTCTTCATCGTTGCATTCGCGGTCCTGATCGCAAGCTTCGTAGCCTTTGAGTTCGTAGGCGGTGAGTTTATGCCGGCGCTTGAAGAGGGCAACCTATGGATCCGCGCAACTCTCCCGCAAGATATCTCGCTTGAAGCCGCCTCCGATCTGGCCGATCGTTTTCGCGCCGATCTAAAGACATTTCCAGAAGTCACGCAGACCATTTCGCAGGTCGGCCGGCCGGATGACGGGACTGACGTCAGCGGTTTCAACAACGTCGAGATTTCCGCTCAACTCCTTCCAGCGAATAAATGGCCACGTGGACTCACAAAGTCAAAGCTGATTGAGGCGATGCAGAAGGTTTTCTCTCGCTATCCGGGAGTGGACTTTAACTTCTCGCAAAATATCCAGGACAACGTCGAAGAAGCAATGTCCGGCGTGAAGGGCGAGAACTCGCTCAAGCTGTTCGGCGACAACTTCGACGTACTCACCGAAAAGGCTGAACAGATCGCCAGAATCATGCAGCAAGTGACCGGCGTGGAAGACATTGGAGTCTTCCACGTGAATGGACAGCCTAACCTGATCATCTCGATCGACCGCGCCCGGGCTTCACGGTATGGAGTGACATCGTCAGACGTGAACGCGGCCGTGCAGGCTACCATCGGAGGCAGCGCAGTTACCCAGATCATCGAAGGCGATCGTCGCTTCGACCTTGCGGTACGCTATCTGCCGAAATACCGCGACAATCCTGAAAGCATCAAGAACATTCTGCTACCTACTCCCGACGGCGGCAGAATCCCGCTGGGGCTGGTAGCCGATGTGAATCTGAGACAAGGCGCCTTCCAGATCTATCGGGAGAATGACAAGCGATACATCCCGGTAAAGTTCAGCGTTCGAGGCCGCGATCTCGCGAGCACGATTCAGGAGTTGCAAGGAAGAATCCAGCACGAGATCAATTTGCCGCAGGGTTATAGCTACGAATGGGCGGGAGAGTTTGACAGCTTGCGAAAAGAACAGCGACGGTTGGCAGTGATCGTGCCAATCAGTCTGGTGCTGATTTTGGTCTTGCTGTTCATTCAATTCCATAGCTGGCGCGATTCGCTCATTGTTCTGGGCACGCTTCCATTTGCGGCAACAGGAGGAGTGTGGTCACTTCTCCTGACGCGCACGCCATTCAGCATTTCTGCTGCAGTCGGATTCACCTCGCTGATTGGGGTTGCTACTCTCGGAGCCGTCGTCTTCCTCTCCGGCGTGCGGCGATCACAGTTGGAATCCGGAGACGAACGCGGACTTGAAGAAGGTAGCCTCGAAGAGATGCGCCCGGTACTGATGGCCTGCATGGCTGCGGGTTTGGGCCTGTTACCTGCGGCGGTGTCCTCGGGAATCGGCGCGCAAGCGCAGCAGCCATTGGCGCGGGTGGTAGTTGGAGGCATGTTGACGACACTGCTTGCCGTCCTATTCGTGTTGCCGTTGTTGAGTCGGCGTTCGGGAGGACACGCGGCGAGATTTCCACAGGCTGCACAAGAAGAAGAATTGCGGGTCTGAACAGCAGCTCCACTGTCCCTGCAAATTTGCGTGCGAAAACTGCGCACCAAAATGCCTACGCTCGCAAGTAAGTTTTTGCTTACTTTGTTGAATCCCGCGCGCAGAACCGTGAATCCAACGCTCGTGTGCAGGAACTCTTAGACCTGTTCCTGCCAATCCGCTGACCGTCCGGCGTTGATACGGCGCAACTTGGCTGATGGACGTTGATACGGCGCAACTTGGCTGATGGACAGCGATAACCGCGACATCTGAGATACTTTCCAATTCTGTTGCTTGTGCTGCAGCCGTTATACCAATCCATCCCTTGGAATCAGGAGGAAGCATGAAGAGGTGGGGTTCTATTGCGAACACTGTTAAAGCGGCCCATCGAGCAGCTTCGGTTCGCAGCCTCATTGCTTTAGTGCTGTCTTGTGCACTCCCACAATTGGGCAGGGCACAGCAAACATCGCCTGCGAGCACTGCAGTCGCTCAAGGCCAGACCACGCAAACCGACTTAGGGATTTCTTCATCTCCAGGCGTTGCCCAAGACCCGTTTAGCGGTAGCGCTGTTTCGGGCAAGGCTACGAACGACGTCCTTACCTTGACCCTCAAAGACGCCATCAACCGTGGCCTAAAGCAAAACCTCGGCGCGTTGCTCACCGAGCAGGGGATCACCACGGCCCGGGCGCAACGGTGGCGCGCGCTGCAAAGCGTTCTTCCCGACGTGACCGGGCGTGTTGCCGAGAGTGAACAAGAGATCAATCTCGCTGCCCAGGGGATCAGGTTTCCCGGCGTACCGGTGATCATTGGCCCTTTCTCGAATTTCGACGCTCGCGCGTATGTGACGACGTCGTTCGGACTCTCGCAATACCAGAGCATTCGATCATCGATTGAGAGCCTGAGAGCTGCAAATTTCTCTTATCAGAACGCACTTGAGCTGGTGGTTTTTTCCGTGAGTAATGCGTATCTGCAGGTGCTCACGTCCGGGGCAAACGTCGTCAACGCGGAGGCCCAGGTGAACACGGCGCAGGCGTTAGTAAACCAGGCCGAGCAGATGCATCAGGCCGGGGTGACAGCCAAAATTGACGGTCTCCGCGCGTCGGTGGAACTGCAGGCCCGTAAACAAGATCGGGTAGTCGCCCGAAACAACCTGGAGAAATCCAAGATCGCGCTGGCACGCACCATTGGGTTACCGCTCGAGCAGCAATTCCAGCTTGCGGACACGCTGCAATTTCAGACCGCGCCTGTTCTCACTCAGGAAGATGCAATTCATCGCGCGTACCAGACTCGTCTCGACTATCGTCAGGCGCAGGCGCAGGTCCGGGCCGCGCAGTTGAGCGAACGGGGAGCGCACTCGGAGAGATTGCCCAGCCTGTTCGCGACGGGAAACGTCGGCGATATTGGACTCAGTCCCGGCAACTCACATGGCACTTTTGTTGCCGCCGGCGGAGTTCAATTTCCCATCTTTGAAGAGGGACGCATTCGCGCAGATATTTACCAAGCGCAATCAAATCTCAAGCAGAGCAAAGATCAACTTGCAGATTTGGAAGGGCGCATCAATGCCGAAATCCGCACTGCGTTTCTTGATGTGAATGCAGCAGCTGAACGGGTTGAGCTTGCCGGCTCCACGGTGAAGCTGTCACAGGAAGAGCTCGCCGAGGCGCAGGATCGTTTCGCTGCCGGCGTCACGGACAACCTTGAAGTCGTCCAGGCGCAGGGATCGCTGGTGAGTGCGCAGAACCAGTACGTATCGAGTCTATACATCCACAATCTTGCAAAGCTGAGTCTGGCGCGGGCGATGGGTGAAGCCCGGCAGAATGCCGTCAGTTATCTGGGAGGAAAGTAATGGCTACCATGCAGGACAGGCCCGCAGAGGCTTCCATCACGACCGACAGCGCCCGCGACGAAGCCGCAGCCAATTCGCAGAGCCGGCCTGGAGAAGTTCGGAATCAGACCCGGGTTGAGGGCGATCAGCCGGCTGCGCAGCTCGCGCCCGAGGATCAGGAGCGCTCGCACGAGGAAGAGGAAGCTGCCGCGCGCACGGCAAAACGCAGGAGCCGACTGAAGAGGATCGTCCCGATTGTGGTGGTCCTAATTGGCCTCGGAGCGCTTCTATGGTGGCTTCACTCGCGTTTGTACGAAGATACGGATGATGCCCAGGTGGATGGCCACATCGGACAGATCAGCCCTCGCATCAGCGGGTACATCACCAAGGTGTACGTCGAAGACAATCAGGAAGTGCAGGCCGGGCAGCTGCTGGTGGAAATCGATCCGAAGGATTATCAGGTCGCACTAGCCAGAGCGCAGGCGGACTATCAGGATTCGCAGGCCACTGCCGCAGCCGCCAACTATAACGTGCCGATCACAAACATCGCGACGGCCAGTCAGTTGGAATCCGCCAAAGCTGACGCCAACGGCGCCGAAGCGGCAATCTCGGCCGCACAAAAGAACCTCGATGCCGCTCGCGCGAAAGAACAGTCTGCAGTCGCCACAAACGTCAAGGCGCAGAACGATGTGAAGCGCTACAAACCGCTGGTGGAACGCGACGTAATTTCCAAGCAGCAGTACGATGCTGCGGTCGCGACCGCTCAGAGCACGCAGGCAGACGTTGAGTCGGCGCAGGCGAACGTGATCGCCGCCCAGGAAGCCGTGAGACAGGCTCAGGCCAGGCTCGTGCAGGCGCAGGCCGGTGTGCGAAACGCGGCTACCGGGCCACGCCAGGTGAGAGTGATCGAGGCACGCGCGACTTCTGCCGAGTCAACGGCCGCGAAGAACAAGGCAGCACTGGAACAGGCGCAGCTTAACCTCCAGTACACCAAGATTTATGCGCCAGTACATGGAATCATCGGACATCGCACTGCCGAGGTCGGGCAGTTCGTTCAGCCTGGACAGTCGCTGATGTCATTGGTCGATATCGATAACGTCTGGATCACAGCGAATTACAAGGAGACCCAGTTGCGTAGCATGAGGCCGGATCAGCCAGCCGACATCAAGGTCGATGCCTTCGGTCGCGATTACAAAGGCAAAGTGCTCGACATTGGCGGAGCCAGCGGTGCCCGTTTCAGTCTCTTCCCGCCGGAGAATGCGACTGGCAACTACGTGAAAGTTGTGCAGAGAATTCCTGTGCGCATCGTGCTCGATCCAGATCAGAACAAGGACCATCGGCTCCGCCCAGGAATGTCTGTGACGCCGGTGGTGAAGGTCAGATAAACGCGAGCCGCTGATGGCAACTGCCACACAACCTCCCCAAATCCGGCAGTCTGCTCCGGCTGCGGAGCATCACGATTGGCGGCCCAGTCATAATCCCTGGGCGATTGCACTCACTGTAACGATGGCGACGTTCATGGAGGTGCTGGACACCAGCATCGCCAACGTGGCGCTGCCGCACATCGCCGGCAGCCTATCGGCGGGAACCGACGAGAGCACCTGGGTGCTGACGTCGTATCTCGTGTCGAACGCGGTGGTGCTGCCCATCAGCGGTTGGGCCTCTGATCTGATGGGACGCAAGCGCTTTTACATGACTTGCGTTGCACTCTTCGGAGCCAGTTCTCTCCTGTGTGGACTCGCCCCTACCCTGCCCTTGCTGATTTTCTTCCGCGTGCTCCAGGGAGTTGGGGGCGGCGGTCTGGCTCCGAGCGAGCAAGCAATCCTGGCCGACACCTTCCCGCCTGCAAAGCGCGGAATCGCTTTTGCACTCTATGGAATGGCCGTTGTGCTCGCTCCTGCGATTGGTCCCACACTCGGCGGCTTCATCACTGACAACTACAATTGGCGCTGGATATTCTTCATCAATGTTCCCGTCGCGGTGTTGTCACTATTCCTGACAAACCGTCTCGTCGAAGATCCGCCGGAGCTGCAGGAGAGACGCAATTCCGGTATCAAGATCGATTACGTGGGGCTCGCACTGATCGGGGTGGGCCTGGGCTGCTTGCAGGTGGTCCTCGACAAGGGACAGCGCGACGACTGGCTACAGTCTGACTTCATCCTCGCGTTCACCGTCATCAGCGCGATTGCGATCCTCGGTGCGATTGTGTGGGAGTTCTACGAGAAGGACCCCATCGTGGACGTGAGGATGTTCAAGAACCGCAACTTCGCGATTTCGTTCCTGATGATGATCATGCTCGGCTTCGCGCTCTTCGGCAGCACGGTTCTAATACCACAGTATCTGCAGACCTTGCTCGGATACACCGCGCAACTTGCCGGTATGGCTCTCTCGCCCGGCGGATTGATCGTGATGGCCTTGATGCCGCTCGTCGGTTTTCTTATTTCTCACTATGACGCGCGCTGGTTGATCGCGATAGGTTTCGCTGCCTGTTCGATTGCGCTGTTTCACATGACTAACCTGAACCTCAACATCAACTTTGGGACGGCGGTGAAGTTCCGGATCTTTCAAGCGGCGGGGATCGCCTTCCTGTTCGTTCCAATCAACACGATGTCCTACGTTGGTGTGCCCAGGAACAAGAACAACCAGGTTTCCGGCATGGTGAATCTGGCGCGAAACGTAGGCGGGAGCGTAGGCATATCGATCGTGGAAACCCTGCTGGCGCAACGCTCCCAGAAGCACCAAAGCGACCTCGCCGGGCATCTTACCTCTACGAGCGTTGCATTCCAGAGTCAGGTGAACGCCATCAGTGAGGCATTCCAGCGTGCCGGGTATAGCGCCGCCGATGCCTCGCAGAGGGCGTTCGGCATGGTTTACGCCCAGGTGCAGCGCCAGTCTGCTGCTCTGGCCTATAACGACGTGATTTGGGTGTTTGCCATCGCCTGTGCCATTATGGTGCCGCTCGCGTTCTTGATGGAGAAGAACAAAGCCGGAGCCGGTCCTGGCGCCCTCCACTGACCTGGTTCCGAGCCGGGCGTGTGAGGTCTTGCATGAATATCCGCAACATCACGATCGACCGCGAGGTCGGATGCGGAGGGGTTGAAATTGCCGCCGGCGTTGCCCGCAGACTCAACTGGAAGCTGATCGACAAATCCCTCATCTTCGATGTCGCCAAAATGGCGCATGTCGATGTGGAAGCCGTCAAGAAACTCGACGAGCATCCCGACCCTTTCCTCACGCGAGTCAGCCGCTTGTTCTGGGGCGGCGGTGCTGAACGCGGCATCACGAATACCGATTACTTCGACTGTAAGAAGATGAAGGAACTCGTGACCTCCGTGCTGCTCAAGGCGGCTGAGGAGGGTCACCGGGTGATCGTCGGACGTGGCGCTCCTTACATCCTATCGGGACGCGAAGACACTTTTCATGTTTTCCTCTATGCTCCGCGCCAGTTCAAGATCGACCGCGTACGCTGTTACTGCACTTCACAGGAGCACGCGGAACAGGTGATCGACACTGCAGACCATGAACGCGCGACCTTCATCAAGCAGCATTTCCATATTGACTGGCCCGACCGGCACGTTTTTCATCTGATGCTCAACACTTCCGTTGGCGAGGAGACAGCTGTCGAGAACATCATCCATGCCGCACGCGTGATGTCTCCCGAGTTAATGCTGGCCTGATCACTGCAGTTTATTGATTGCATGAGCCCGACTTTCCCCATACACTCGGGCGCATGTTTTCGCGTCTTGCGCTCGCGGTATTGATCTGTGCATCCAGCGCATTCGCGCAATCGCTCTCGCCGGTCGCAACTCCGACACAAACCAACGGTGGCCTCTTCAGCAATCTCACTCCTTTAACCAACCTCGTTGTCAACGGAAGTGAGAGGGTCGTAGCTCCGCTATCAACCGCTCAAAAGTTTCAGCAGTTCGAAAAGAACTTCGCCAATCCATTTACGTTTTTCACAACCGGCGTGCAAGCGGGCTTCGAGCAGGCAAGCGGTGCGCACGCAAAATATGGGCAGGGCGCACAGGGCTACGGCAAAAGATACGGAGCAGATCTGGCAAACACCTTTACCGGTGAATTGTTTGGCATCGGTATATACCCATCGCTACTGCACACAGATCCTCGCTACTACCGCAAGTTGAATGGCAACATCTTCGCCCGCGGTACTTATGCCGCGACCCGCGTCTTCGTCACCCGCAGGGACGCAAGCGGACAGCGGGTATTCAATTGTTCCGAAATGCTCGGCAGTGCGACATCGGCAGGCATTAGCACGGCATACTCTCCAAGCGACGAACGCGACGCCGGCAATTTCGCGATGAACTTCGCAACACGCTTGCTGTTTGATGGCGCATTCAATGTCGCCAAGGAATTCTGGCCCGATGTGCGCGATCACGTCTTCCGTCGCAAAAAATAATCGACTCGAGCTTCCGCTCAGAGCCGCGCAATGAACTGGACCACATCCTACCGCCGGGTGTTAAGCTTGTGCGCTTTTCACCTGCACAAAGATGAATGAATCCCGTCAGGAAATCTGGCTCATACGTCACGGCGAAACCGAGTGGTCCCTTTCAGGAGCACACACGGGCCGAACCGATATTCCGCTCAATCAAAACGGAATTAAACAAGCACAAAACCTGAAGCCGCGGCTCAAAGGCCAGAAGTTCGCGCTGGCGCTCGTGAGCCCATTATCGCGCGCGCGAGAAACCAGCCGACTCGCCGGCTTTGACGATGTCGCCGAAGTGACGCCGGATCTGCTCGAGTGGGATTACGGCGACTATGAAGGCCGCAGCACCGCGGAAATTCAAAAGGACAGACCGGGTTGGTCGTTGTGGCGCGACGGCGTGGTCAACGGCGAATCCGTGGATCAGGTCGGATTACGAGTTGCTCGAGTCATCGAGCGAATCACACAGATCCAGGGCGATGTCGCCATCTTTGCCCACGGCCACGTACTGCGCATCCTCACTGCCGTCTGGTTGGGACTTCCAGCGAAAGACGGCCGGCTGTTTGCCTTGAACACCGGAACCATCAGCGTCCTCGGATATGAACATGAGTATCGCGTGATTCGCCGCTGGAACTGCTCGGCGACCTGAGTCCGTACGTTGTGACACGCTACCCTGACCGCCGGTCTCTGTTAATCGAGCGGTAACTCTGGCCAGTCGCTTCTATTTACTCTTGAGGCAACATAGCATCCGAATTGTGTATCCCACTTCAAAGCTCCTAACGGGACAAAAATTGCTTGGAGCATCAACGACATGGGGCGAGTCAGGAAGAAACGCAAGTCACCGGTGGTGGACCGCATCTCGCGATTCCAGCAGCAGGGAAGCTCGTCCATCCTCGACCCATTTTCGCTCCTGCTGATGGCCGCCGTTGCATTCGTGTTGTTTGTCGGCACCGCCTTCTCGCAGGCCAACGCCCCAGCATCAGGACGCTCAGCCAGCCCTCCTCCGCCTCGCAAATACACCTTGAGTCCGGATCCGTTCAACTCAACTCTCGCAGACGAACAAAATTCGGTTAAGGCGCCCCCCGTCGCGGCGATAGCTGAAAAGCCAAATACTGCTGACCGGCTCGCAACGCAACCATCCGGCAAAATCGCTGAACTCAAGCACGACGCGAAGGCCCTCTCGACGAAGTACGACATCAGCCGCATCGGTGATCGTGGCGTAGGCAAAAAGCTGAACTTCTTTTCCATCGAAAAGGAAGAGGCGCTCGGCCGGGAGTTATCGCTGCAAGTGGAGCAGCAGGCCAAGCTGATCCAGGATCCAGTGATCACCGAGTACGTCAACCGGATCGGACAGATGCTAGTGAGACACTCCGACGCACAGGTGCCATTCACGATCAAAGTCATCGACGACGAGCAGGTGAATGCTTTCGCTCTCCCCGGCGGTTTTTTCTACGTAAACAGCGGGCTCATACTTGCTGCGGATAACGAAGCGGAGCTCGCGGGTGTGATGGCGCACGAGATTGCGCATGTGGCAGCGCGACACGCTACTCGCAACGCCACTAAGCAGGAGATTTGGAATCTCGCCTCGCTGCCGCTCATTTTCGTCGGCGGACCTGTGACTGCCGCGATTCGCCAGATTGCTAGTTTTGCCGTGCCGATGTCGTTTCTGAAATTCAGCCGCGATGCCGAACGCGAAGCCGATTTCCTCGGACTCGAATACCAGTACTCCGCCGGTTACGATCCGACAGCGTTTGTGGACTTCTTTGAAAAACTCGAGGCGCAAAACAAGATAAAGGGCGGAGTGATGGGGCGGGCGTTCTCCACTCATCCGATGAACGACGATCGCATCAGGCGCGCCGAGGCCGAACTGGCGATGCTGCCCAGCCATGACGACTACATCCTGACCACCAGCGAATTCGATCAGGTGAAGGCGCGCCTGCTGGGGCTTACGCGCGGACGCGCGCTTAATCCCGGTGGCCCAGGCCGCCCGGTCCTGCGCAAGCACACCATGGAAGACTCCAAGCCGCCGATCTTGAAGAAAACCGGAACCTTGCAGCGCTCTGATGCCCGATAACACTGTTTCGCTCTCCTTTCACCAACCAGAACTCGCCTGACTTCCTCTTCCCGCATACAATATGCAGAGATTCCTTTTGAGGCCTGAATATGCGGTTTCGATTCCGCGCTGTCCTATCACTGCTTGCTGCTGTATTGATCTCCAGCATCGCCTCTTATGCCGGCGACCAAGGCAAAATGGCGCGCGTGGAGTTTTTGGTTGTAAGAAGCTTTAACGGGAAGCCCGTCAGAAACGCCAGTGTTGTATTGCATCCGGTGAACAAGGACGGGAAAGCGTCCAAAGGCGGGGTGGAGCTGAAAACCGACCCTGAAGGCAAGGCTTCTATGGACTCGATCCCATACGGCAAATTACGTGTGCAGGCGCTCGCTCCAGGATTGCAGACTTACGGCAACGACGTCGAAGTTACCGAGCCGGTGCAGCAAATCACTATCAAGATGAATCGGCCCCAGGAACAGTATTCAATCTATAAGTAATCAACCGGACTTAAATCATGAAGCGTGCAATCAGTCTCGTCTTTGTCGCCCTCGTGGCAATATCTACGTCTGCCCAATTCAGCAACACGCAGAGCGAAGTACCGGCCTATCATCCGACTCCTCCGCTAAAGGGTCAGAAGCTGCCGCCCATCGCTTCTCCGGAACAGGTGCAGCAAATGGAGATCAAATACCCGTTCCAGCCGCGCGCGTATGAAGCGGCGAGAAAGGTGCCGCGCGTTCTCTATCAGCTTCCCTGCTATTGCTTCTGCGATCGCAGTGCCGGACACACCAGCTTGCACACCTGCTTCGAGGGATCGCATGGCTCCCACTGCGGCACCTGCATGCAGGAGGCCTTCTACGCTTATCGGATGACCAAGCAGGGCAAGACGCCCAAGCAGATCCGCGAAGGCGTAATCCGCGGCGACTTCAAGAACATCGATCTGAAGAGCCTGGGCGGACCGCTGGCATAGAGTGACCTAAAGCTTGCGCCACTACTTGGGATTCCGCCCTGTTACGCACAGGCGCGATTTGACGCCACATGGCCAATTGCGTATAAAAACGAGTTTGACCGAGTACTCTGCTTCTGAGTCACTCGACTGTTTCACCGCCTCGAAGTTTTCATAGATTGGGAAGAACTACCCGTCCCAGTCTCTAGTAACGGTGCAGCCGGATGAACAAAAAGGTAGCCGAAAAATCTAAAAGTTCCGGGTCTAAGTCCAAGACACAGCAGCCTCCTAACCGTCAGTCGGGCCAAATTCTTCACATGCAGAAAGCACCGCAGCCAAAAAGTCCTCCGCCTCCAGACCCAAAATTCACTCAGGCCGTACAGAGCTATGAGGCTGGGTTGAAGGCGATGCAGGAACGTAAATTCGACAAAGCCAAGGCGTCTCTGGAGAAAGTATTGACCGGTCCCAGCAAAGAGCTGGCCGACCGTGCGCGCATGCACCTGAACACGTGCAATCAGCAGCTTGCGCGCGGAACCACCTCGTTCAAGACTCCGGGCGAGCACTACGACTATGCCGTGTCTTTAATCAATGTCGGCGATTACGAGAATGGGCGCTCCCATCTGGACAAGATCCTCAAGCAAAATCCATCTGCGGATTACGCATACTACGGCCTGGCACTCATTGATTGCCTGACCAATCGCACTGAGGACTGTCTGCGCAATCTGAATCAGGCGATCAAACTGAATGCCTCCAACCGTTTCCAGGCGCGCAATGATCCGGACTTCAGAAGCATGGCCGACGATCCAAGATTCACCGAGCTTCTGTACCCCGAAGTCCCCGGGACTCCTCTCGGATAAAGACAAGGTGGATGCGGGCACCCTCGCCCGCGCTTTGAAGAACGCTCGATGCGGCCAAACTGCCGCTCCGTTAAAATCTTGTCAGACGACTCCCCGCTGCCTGAGGCTTATGCCAACTGTTGAAGCGTCGATTCAACGCGAGGCCGGACGCGCGCTGCGCGTGGTGGCAATCGGCGGTGGCACCGGACTCTCCACGCTATTGCGCGGACTTAAGAAGTACGCGCCCCACGGCACACCCACTCAGGCTGTCCCAATTGCGGCACCGGGGCAAGGAATCTCCGATCTGACTGCTGTAGTCACAGTCACGGACGACGGTGGATCCAGTGGCCGCCTGCGCAAAGAGTTCAACATCCTGCCGCCGGGCGACATTCGCAACTGCCTGGTGGCTCTGTCAGAAGATGAGGCCCTGCTCTCGCGAATTTTTCAGTATCGATTTTCGACCGGCGAAGGGCTCGGCGGACACAATTTCGGCAATCTCTTCGTCGCTGCGTTGACCGCTGTCACCGGAGACTTTGCGGAAGCGGTGCGTGAGTCCTCGAAAATCTTGGCCACCCGCGGCAACATCTTTCCTTCCACCGTGTCGAACGTCCAACTCGAAGCGTTGATGAATGACGGTTCGATCGTCTTTGGCGAGACGAACATCACCGCCAGCAAACTGCGGATCGTTCGCTTGCGCATGGTACCCGCGGACGCGCAGCCGCTGTCCGAGACGCTCGAGGCAATCTCCAAAGCCGACATGATCACCATCGGCCCGGGCTCGCTTTTCACCAGCCTCGTGCCCAATCTGCTGGTTCACGGAATTCCCGAGGCCATTGCTGCCTCCCGGGCGATCAAGGTTTTTATCTGCAACCTCATGACGCAGGCCAATGAGAGTCTTGGCCTCACCGCCGCCGATCACATCCGCAAGCTGTATGAACATGCTGGAGTCCCGATCTTTGACTATGCCATTGTCAATACGGCGCCCATCAGCAACCAATTGCAGGCAAAGTACGCGCTCGAAGGCGCCAGCCGTATCGTCGTCGATCAGGATGCAATCGAAGCTCTTGGCGTGCGCTGCATTTTAGGCAACTACCTGGCCGAAGGCGACGTAGTCCGTCATGCGACTGATCGCGTGTCGGCTGAGTTGTTGAAAATCGTCTTGGCCTCTCGATGACAACAATCTAATCTCGTGCAGTTGTCTCGATAGTTCGCTAGAATTTCGCGCTGACATGAAACTCATCCGAATCTCTCTCCTGGTATTACTCACAACTACTGCCTTTGCGAATGACGCGGCGCTTCAATCGAAAATTCAGGCCCTGGCCAGGCAGCACCAGGGCAAGCTCGCCCTGTATGCAACTAATCTGAAGACGGGCGAAGTAGTCGCGCTCAACGCCGACACGCCGGTGCCGACTGCGTCGGTGATCAAGCTTCCGGTTCTGGTCGAGGCGATGCAGCAAGTAAAAGCCGGCAAGCACAAGCTGTCCGACAAGATCACGCTGCAAAAAGACGACATTGTCTGGGGATCGGGCATACTTCAATTTTTCGACACCCCACTGGTCATCACCCTCAAAGACGCTCTCACTTTCATGATTGTCGAGAGCGACAACACGGCAACGAATCTGGTAATCGATCAGGTCGGACTCAAGAACGTGAACGAGCGCATCTCGGCGATGGGACTCAAAGACACTTACCTGTACAAGAAGGTCTATAAGCCGGCAACCGGTCCGATGCCGCCGGACCAGAAGAAGTTTGGACTTGGAAAGACCACCGCGCGAGAGATGGCCAAGGTGATGGAGAGCATCGTGCTCTGCGAAGTGCACGATCAGCAACTTTGCGACGCCATGATTTACATGCTGCGCAACCAGCAATATCGCAATCTGGTGCCCCACTTCCTAGAAACATCGGATACTTCAGAAGGCCTGTCGCTGATTGCCAACAAAACGGGATCGCTCGATGCCGTCCGCAACGATGTAGCCGTCGTGTATTCCCAAAGTGATCCCATCATCATCTCGGCGTTTACTTACGACAATCAGGACAAGAGTTGGACCAACGATAATGCAGCTGAGCTGCTGGTGGCGCATATTGCGAAGACGATTATGGACGCCTGGTCACCCTCCGGACTGGCAAAAGAAATTCCGAAAGAGGTCCCCAAAACTTCTGCTCCGTGATGGGGTTGACTGGGGGGAAAGCAGATAATGGATATTGGTCGTATTATGTCCGGGTCAAGCTTGAAGAGGTCCGCCATGCGACGTTTAGCTTCGCTCCTGCTCTGCGGCACGTTCGCGCTCGCGCAACAACAACCTGCAACCGATCCGCCGGCTCCCAACACCATTACGGTGCCCTCCGGAACCAAGCTGCTCATGGCGCTGAAGAGTGGAATTAATACAAAGACGGCGAAGGCCGGTGACAGCGTTTATCTGGAAACGAATTTTCCCGTCACCATCGAAAACGTAATGGCGATTCCGCCGGGCACATACGTCCAGGGCACAATCGACAACGTCAAGCGCTCTGGCCGCATAAAGGGACGGGCGGAAGTTCTCTTTCACTTCACTACGCTTATCTTCCCGAGCGGTTACACGGTTTCCGTTCCTGGATCGGTGAATGACGTTCCCGGCGCAGACAACGGACGAGTGAAGAACAAAGAAGGCACCGTGCAGGCAGATGGAACCAAGGGCAAAGATGCCGGCACCATCGCCGGACCGGCAGCCGAAGGCGCCATCATTGGCGCTCTTGCGCGTGGCGGAAAAGGCGCGCTGATTGGCAGCGGGATCGGTGGAGCGGCCGGATTAGCCGAAGTTCTATTTACCCGCGGAAATGAGATCAATTATCCCGCGGGGACGCCAGTCGAGATGATATTGCAGCGTCCGCTCACGCTCGAGCAGCGCCGCATGACCGAGACCCGTGCGGAGTACAGGCCCCAACCCGGTCCGCATAAATTGGATAAGCCAACACTAACGCCCGCTCCCGATCCTCGATAGATCGGAGCATTGGGCTATCTTAGTGCAGCCCAAATTCCGCGTTCACGTGAGCTGTGATGCGGACCCTCTGCTCTTGAAAGCCTTCCGTCGGAGCCAGGCTTCCATTACTGGTTGTCTGCATGGCAACCCGCGCCATCACCAGCGGCCGGATGCCCGGTTCCTGAATATCCACCGTCGCCGACGACAAAGCGCCAGCCTCGCGCCCGGCGGCCTTCGCTAGGCTGTCCGCATAAGCCCGCGCCCGCTGATAGGCCTTCGTCACTGCCTGCTTTTTGGCGTCGTCCATGTTTTCCAGTGTGTAGCTGACCGATTCGCCGCTGGTCTCCTGAATCGGCGACAGGGCTTCTGTCACCGGTCCAACTTTGCTGAAGTCTTTCAGCTTCAGCGTGACACTCGTTCCCACGCGATATCCAACCACGCGCTGCTTGGGATTGCGATAGTCGATCACCGGTTCGAGCGAATAACTGGAGATCTCGGCTGTCTTGGGATCGATGCCAGCACCCCTCAGAGCCGAACGCATCTGCTCGGCCGCGCGCGACGCATGCTGAAACGCCGCCTGCGAGGTCTGTTCCTGGGCCGAGAGATTGAAGGTCAAGACAGCGGTGTCAGGAGCGCTTTCAAATTCGCCATCCGCACCCACAGTCACAGTATTGGGACTGGGCCGCGCCGCATTCTGCGCGAATAAGCACGTGCTAATCACCAGCAAAACGCAAACGAAGATTCCTCTCACAAGCACCCCTGTATTTTGTGTTGTTCAGCTACAAACAATCTTAGAACGCGAAGAGGGCAAGCGCTTGCACAGTGTTGTGCCTCGCAGCCGGGGTCGAGCTCACCGTTGTGCCTCAACTCATATGGACGAAGGCGCCCCCGCCCAAGGTGTTGACTTTGGTCCAACTCCATACCGCATCGACGTTGCGTCGCACGTTGTATTCATCTTTGAACCCAGAGGGGAGCAGGCGAATGTCTCATTCAAGAGCAAAGGTGGCATAGACGGTGGCTTTTACCTCAACAGGCTGAGGGAAAAGCTTCAGTTCCTGTGTCCGAGGAGCGCCGCCGATTGTGTTGCTGGTCGCGGTATTCAGCACTAGCCCAGGTCGGAGGGCGAATAGCAGGCTTGGAACGTTGTTGCTTGCATAGACAAGATCGCCTAGTTTGGCCCCAAGTCCTGCGGCCATTTGTTCAGCATTGGTTCGAGCTTTCTTGAGGGCCGCCCCCGCTGTTCGTGCTTGTGCCAGGTCATAGTCTTTCAGGAGCCACTGCGGGTTACCTACATCGTTAGCCCCGGCTAGCACCGCTGAGTCCAGGATCTTCTGCGCTGTCCGTATCGACACCGCGACCTCGAGCTTCTGCGAGCTGTGAAACTTCTCATTCGTTGGTAGAGGACGGCTGGAATCGCTTTCAGTCTGCTGCTCTAAACTCAGGCTTTCTGTAGTGATCGCTTGATCCTCAACTCCATTGCGGTGCAGCGATTCAAGGATGTTCGCGATGGCGTTTTTCGTGGCCGCAAAGGCCTCTTCCTGCCTGGCGGCGTAGTCTTGACAGCCAATTTCCAGTCTAGCGATCTCCGGCTCAAATTTCATAGTTTGTTCAGCGGAAATTGTGATGGTTTTGTTCTGTTTGGATACCGAGACTTGCTGCGACAGGACCGGAATGCTCAAACAAATTGTCAGAAGAAGTGCTTTCATCGCGCGAATCGTAGCATAGGGGCGAAGGCAACCGGCCGCAGATTGTCCTTTTCGACATCTTGTAGTTATTCCATTAACGTGCTCTGGACGAAGTGAAAACGTGGAAGTATGCGCCGGCGGTACGGCTCGACGACAAAGTAGCGGTGCAAGTGAACTTGCTTGTCAAGTTTGAGTAATCAGCAACCCGCGTCCCGTAAACTAACCCCGTGAGTGGATCTCCAACGCATTCCTTCGCTGTCGCCGGCGAGAACTCAAACTGCGTGGTTCGGCGCGCGAGAGGCTTTTCAGGGGCAGAGGCGATTTCGCTGCTGCGAAAGAGCGTCTCCGACCGCGCATTTCCTGGCGCTGCGTGTGCTGTCTTTGCCGAAGAAAAGATTGTTTTGCAGGCTGCCGTTGGACGCTTCACATTCGACGACGATTCGCCTGCTGTCGAATTATCCACCGTCTTTGATCTTGCTTCGCTCACCAAGATCACTGCGACCACCGCGATGGCAATGCTGCTGTACGACTGCGGGCAGCTCGATCTGAATATGCCGGTAGTGCAGGCTTTGCCGGAGTTTGCGGGCGACGCTCGACGCAATGCGGTCACAATCTCAATGCTGCTGGCGCATTCGTCGGGACTGCCCGCATATGTCCGCCTCTTCGAGCAGGCTCGGGATCGTGAGTCGCTGCTGCGCCTTGCTTTTCAAGTGCCGCTCAAAGCCGATCCCATGACGCACGCAGAATACAGCGACATCGGGTTCATTCTGCTGGGAGAATTGCTGCAACGCATCGCCGGCCAGACGTTGGACGAATTCTGCGCTACGAATATTTTCCAGGCGCTGGAAATGTCATCAACATTGTTTTGTCCGCCGAAAGCACAGTGTGAAGCCATCCCTCCAACCGTCGATGACAAGACGTTTCGTCATCGCGTGATCCAGGGCGAAGTACACGACGAGAATGCCAGCGTGCTCAGCGGAGTCGCCGGGCATGCCGGCGTCTTCTCGAACACTACCGATCTGATGAAATTTGCGTCGTGCATTTTGAGCGGGGGCGCTCCGCTGTTTCGAGAAGAAACGGTGCGCCTATTCACCGCGAGACAAACTTCACCTGCTCACACATTTCGCGCGCTGGGATGGGACACGCCTTCGACAAACTCATCTTCTGGCAAGCATTTCTCGGCTCACTCATTTGGTCATTTGGGATACACGGGCACTTCACTGTGGCTCGACGGGGAGCGCGGCATCGCCATCGCTCTGCTGACAAACCGCATATGGCCGGATAATCAGTCACAAGCCATTCGCCAGATCAGGCCTGAATTTCACGATGCAATTATGCAAGAGCTGCTAAAGATTTCGTGATTTCGTCAGGCGCTTTCACGACAGAATCGTCGGTTCAATTAGTGATATTGAACCCTCAAACCGACACTGCCGTAAACTGTATGCACCACGATGGCTCAACTGACGACCGAGTCTCTTCCCTCACTCACCACTGAACAGCAAAACTCAGCCTCGCAAGCGCTCGACACCAAATCTGCGCTGGAGATTGCAACTATCATCAATGCCGAGGACGCGAAGGTTGCTCCCGCCGTGCAGAAAGCACTTCCGCAGATTGCCGAAGCGATCGATGCAATCGCGAACGCGCTTTCGCACGGAGGCCGGCTAATTTACATCGGGGCTGGCACCAGTGGACGTATTGCCGCACAGGACGCAACCGAGTGTCCACCGACATTCAGCACCGATCCGAAGATGGTTCAGTTTGTGATGGCCGGCGGAGAGAAGGCGCTGGGCCGCGCTGTGGAAGCCAATGAAGATTCGCCCAAACTCGGACGATGGGATATTGCGAAAGTTCGTCCGGGAAAGAAAGATGTCGTTGTCGGCATTACCGCGAGCGGACGCACTCCATACACAGTTGCCGCGGTCGAATACGCGAAAGGGAAAGGGGCAAGGACGGTCGGTGTCTCTTGCAATGCCGGTTCGCCGCTCGCAAATGCCGCTCACATCGCGATTACCGCCGAAGTTGGACCTGAAGTTATCTCCGGTTCCACCCGCATGAAGGCCGGAACTGCGCAAAAAATGATTCTGAATATGCTGACAACCGGCGCAATGACGCGCCTCGGCTACGTGTACGGAAACCTCATGGTGAACGTCAGCCTGAAAAATACGAAGCTGTTTGAGCGCGGAATCACGATTCTCAGCCAGGCTGCCGGCATCGATCGCGAGCAAGCCAGAGCCGCGCTGGAGGATTCCGACGCAAGCGTTCCGGTCGCGCTGATCATGCAAAAAGCCCACGTGAAGCGCAAAGAAGCGAAGCGCAGATTGAAATCTGCGAAGGGAAATGTACGCCGGGCGGTCGAGAAAAGCTGAAAATTTGCCGCTTTTGTTATCCTGAAATCACGGTTTGAGCCCTTCCCAGATGCTACAGAAGCGGATTGACGACCACAGTTCGATCTCGCGAGAGTCGCTGCGCGACGCTCAAGACCGTTTCCACCAGCACCTGAAACGTGTGGGGCTGAAGCAAACCGAGCAGCGCGACACCATCCTGCTCACCTTCCTCGAGACCCACGACCACCTTTCGACCGAACAACTGCACCAATTGGTACGAAAAAAGGACGCAAAAATCGGTTTTACGACCGTCTATCGGACGCTAAAACTGCTTGCGGAGTGCGGTTTAGCCAGCGAAGTGGCCTTCCACGACGGCATTGCCCGCTACGAACATCAGC
>CAZLIE010000046.1:0-27885 GCA_964559345.1 uncultured Terriglobales bacterium | reverse complement strand
CACGAGGACGGGGTATCCGACGCGGTTCGCGCCTTCGACGGCTTCGTCCACGCTGGTCGCCAGCACACCAGGAGGTTGCGCGATACCGAGCTCGTCCAGCAACTTGCCAAAGCGCTTGCGATCCTCCGCGAGGTCAATCGACTCGGGAGACGTACCGACGATCGGCACCCCCTCAGCCTTGAGAGGCAGAGCCAGGTTGAGTGGGGTCTGTCCCCCGAACTGCACGATCATCGCGACAGGAGCGCCGCCGGCACTCTCATGCTCGTAGACCGCAAGCACATCCTCAAGCGTGAGGGGCTCGAAGTAGAGACGGTCACTCGTGTCATAGTCGGTCGAGACCGTCTCAGGATTGCAGTTGATCATGATGGTCTCGTATCCATCATCGCGCAAAGCAAATGACGCATGGCAGCAGCAGTAGTCGAACTCAATCCCCTGCCCGATGCGATTGGGCCCACTACCCAGGATGATCACCTTCTTCTTCTCTGTCGGGGGGGCCTCATCCTCTTCTTCGTAGGTGGAGTACAGGTACGGGGTGTAGCTCTCGAACTCGGCAGCGCATGTGTCCACCAGCTTGAAAACCGGACGCAGTCGGTTTTTGACTCGCAGATGGCGTACCTTCTCCGCTGCCCCTTTGTTGTCGCCGATCTTCCACAGATCCGCGAGTCGCGCATCGGAGATGCCCATCCGCTTGGCCTCGCGCACAAGTTGCGGTGGGACAGAGTCGATTGGGTGTTTCGCAATCTCCTTCTGCATCTCGGAAATGTCACGCATCTGGTGGAGGAACCACGGATCGATACCAGTGATGCGCGCCAACTCTTTGATCGTGTGACCTTCTCGGAGCGCATAGCGCAAATACGCGAGACGCTCCGGGTGCGGCGTAACCAAGCGTTGCATAAGACGACGAGGTTCAATTTGCTCGGACACGGCTCGCTTCCCTGTGTCCAGCGACCGCAAGCCTTTCATCAGGGCTTCTTTGAATGTGCGGCCGATCGCCATAGCTTCGCCGACGGACTTCATCTGCGGCCCAAGCCCTTCATCGGCCCCGGGAAACTTCTCAAACTGCCACTTCGGAATCTTCACAACCACATAGTCAATCGTCGGCTCAAAGCAAGCTGGCGTTTTGCGTGTGATGTCATTGGGAATTTCGTCCAGTGTGTAGCCAACAGCCAGCCGAGCAGCGATCTTCGCTATCGGAAATCCAGTTGCCTTCGACGCCAACGCGGATGACCGCGAAACTCGAGGATTCATCTCGATCACGACCATCCGACCACTCGTGGGGTGCACGCCGAATTGAATGTTCGATCCCCCGGTCTCGACTCCGATCTCGCGAATCACCTTGATTGCAGCGTCGCGCATGCACTGATACTCCCGATCGGTCAGTGTCTGCGCAGGAGCAACGGTGATGGAATCGCCCGTATGCACGCCCATGGGATCGAAGTTCTCGATCGAGCAAACGATGATGACGTTGTCCCGAAGATCGCGCATGACCTCGAGCTCGTACTCCTTCCATCCGAGGACCGACTCTTCGATCAGCACTTCATGTACGGGCGAGAGGTCAAGACCGCGCGAGAGGATTTCAATCAGCTCTTCACGGTTATAAGCGATGCCGCCGCCGGAGCCTCCCAAGGTGAACGAAGGCCTGATAATCACGGGGAATCCGATTTTTCCGGCGAACTCAATTCCATCGCGCAGGTTGTTCACCAACGCGGATTTCGGAACGTCGAGGCCGATTCGGGCCATGGCATCTTTGAAGAGCAAGCGGTCTTCAGCCATTTTGATCGCACGCAACTGCGCACCGATCAACTCAACTCCGTATTTGTCGAGAACACCGGAATCGGCGAGCGACACTGCCAGGTTCAAAGCGGTTTGCCCACCGACTGTGGGAAGCAGCGCGAAGCGGCCACCGATGGTCATCTCAGATTCGAGCCGAATGATCTCTTCCAGGTATTCACGAGTGAGTGGCTCGATGTAAGTGCGGTCCGCGAGTTCCGGATCCGTCATGATGGTCGCCGGATTGGAATTCGCGAGCACCACTTCATAACCTTCGGCTTTGAGCGCCTTGCAGGCCTGCGTGCCGGAGTAATCAAATTCTGCGGACTGTCCGATCACAATCGGGCCCGAGCCAATCACCAGGATCTTCGAGATGTCATTGCGGCGCGGCATGTACTTTAACTAGCTTTTCCACTCCTGCATCATCTTCACAAATTCGCCAAATAAGTAGTGAGAGTCGTGCGGACCGGGCGATGCTTCAGGATGATATTGCACACTAAAGAGAGGCATTGAACGGTGGCGCAGACCTTCGAGTGTTCCGTCGTTCAGATCGAAGTGCGTCAGCTCGACTTCGCTCTGCTTTAGCGAGTCGGGATCGACGGCGAAGTTGTGATTGTGAGCGGTAATCTCGATCTTCCCCGTCTTTTCCTGTCGGACCGGGTGATTGCCGCCATGATGTCCGAATCGCAATTTGTAAGTTTTTCCGCCCAGCGCAACCCCCACGAGCTGATGTCCAAGACAAATGCCGAAGATGGGGATCTTGCCGGTGAGTTCTCGAATGGCCTGCTGCGCGTACGTAACTGGCTCCGGATCTCCGGGTCCATTCGACAGGAACACACCATCGGGCTTCAGCGACAGCACGTCTTCGGCGCTAGTTTCGGCCGGAACGACGGTCACATTGCATCCTTGATCAACGAGCATTCGGAGGATGTTCTGCTTGATGCCGAAATCATAGGCAACTACGTTCAGGGCGCCTTCAGGATCGAATTCTTTGGACGGCATCTGCCCCGGATACGCAATCACCGGACCTTGGTTCCAAGAGTAGCGCTGTTTGGTGCTGACGACGCGCGCCAGATCGGTGCCGTCCATCTTCGGAATTGCGCCGGCCTTCGCGACTAGCTTCTCCGCCTCGGACTCGATGAGCGAGATCACTCCCCGCATCACGCCGTGCTGTCGCAGATGTCGCACGAGAGCACGCGTATCGATGTCGGCAATTACGGGGATGTTGAAACGCTCGAGATACTCGTCGGCTGCTTGCTGCGACCGCCAATTCGAGCTGATGGGCGAGAACTCGCGGACAACCAGTCCTTCGATGAAGGGACGAACGGCTTCATTGTCTTCGGGATTTGTGCCGTAATTGCCGATCTCGGGATTGGTGAGAACTACTATCTGTCCGGCATAGGAAGGATCGGTGAATATTTCCTGGTATCCGGTAAGAGAGGTATTAAAAACGACTTCCCCGTAGCACTCTGCCTTTGCACCGTAGCCTTTGCCGCGGAAGATGCGGCCATCTTCCAGCGCAAGGATTGCTCGCACTTAATTCTCCGGGGGTGGATTTTATGAATTTTATCACGTCCCAAACGACAACTCGGAACGATTTCAGCGCAGCATTCCGAGCTTATCCATCGGCCAATAGACGAAGACTGCTTTGCCGTAGATATACTCCTGCTCAACTGCTCCAAAATCGCGGCTGTCGTTCGAGAGGGAGCGATGGTCGCCTAAGACGAAATAGGAATGCTCGGGAACGGTGATCTCTCCCATCGAGCGATAGTCGAAGTACTCGCCGGGAACGTATTTCTCTTTCAGCGGACGATCGTTCACGTACACCTGTCCTTCGACGATGCGAATGCGATCGGCGGCAACCCCAATCACGCGCTTGATGTAGCTCTTTGAGGGATCAAAAGGATAGTGGAAGACGACGATGTCGCCGCGCTCGATCGGTTCCAGCTTATAGACAAACTTGTTAATGAAGATGCGTTCCTGGTCCTGCAGACCGGGAAGCATGCTCGTACCTTCGACGCGAACGGGTTGGTAAAGAAAGATGATGAAGAAAGCAGAGAACGCCAGCGCCAGAAGAAGGTCACGGCTCCAGTTACGGAGAATGCGAACTTTGTGCGGGTTTACGGCAGTTCCGGTTTCCATGCTTCTCTGAAAGGCAACGCCACCCTCCCCTGCATCTGCAGAGCCCAGGCGCTGGCACTCACCTTCTAACCTGAATTATAAAGAGGAACTCAGTAACCTCTTTGTTTATTGACTTGCCCGAGCAGTGGCTCACCCCCGCAATATCGGTGCAGATTTTCAACCAGGCGCTGATAGTGGCGTTCCCACAGCTTGTCGGTGAGCGCAGCCGTATGCGGCGTGATGAACAGGTTCTCGACTCCCCAAAGAGGAGATTCAGACGGCAGTGGTTCCGTCTGAAATACGTCCAATGCCACTGCGCGGATGCTGGTAGTTTCCAGGGCGCGCAGTAGGGCAGACTCGTCCACGAGGGCTCCCCGGCTGACATTGATCAAGCAGGCGTCTCTGCGCATTTTCGAGAACGTAGTGTCGTCAAATAGAGCCTGTGTCGTCGCCGTGAGCGGGGCACACAGTAATACGTACTCAGATTCAGAAAGCAATTCCTTCAACTGCGCTGGGCCGAGTACGCGATCTGCGCCTTCGCTGCCTCGTTCCGGATGCTCACGCATCGCGATTACGCGCATGCCTAGAGCTCTGGCCAGACGAACGGTTGCGCGTCCAATTGCTCCTAAGCCGATGACACCCAGAGTCGCGCCGGCGATTTCCCGCGGACGCATGCTTCGCCAGATGTCCTGCTGCCCCCAGTGGCGCGCCTGCTGATAACGAGCTGCAGCGGGCAATCCCTTTGCGAGCGCCAGAACGATGGCAATTGCGTGCTCCGCAACCACCGGCCCATGGATATCACTCGAATTGGTGAGGCGAACCGCGCTGGCCACCAGCTCTGGAAACATTAATTGATGGACGGCAGCCGTGGTGGCATGAATCCATTTCAACTTTCCCGCTGCGCTGAACTGCTCTGGACGAATCTGCCATGCGACCAGAACCTCGGCGTTGGCAATCTCCTCGATGAGGCGATCGAGACTCTCAAGCTGCACGAATTTGTGCCGCGGAAATTCCTGTTGCAGACGTGGAGCCAGCCACTCTGGCGCATTCCAGAGTTCAAAAGAATGATGGATGGCGAGAAGGACCTTCACCGTTTCACACGAAGATCGTGTCCGGTCATCTCCTTGGGCTGCGGGATGCCGAGCATTCCCAGCACTGTAGGCGAGATGTCCTGAAGCGCTCCATCGTTCCGCAATGAGAACTTCTTGTCATCATCGCTGACCACGATGAATGGGACCGGATTCAGAGTATGCGCAGTATGTGGCCCGCCCGTTACGGGGTCGATCAGCATCTCCGCGTTACCATGATCGGCAGTAACGATCATGGCGCCGCCACGCTGCTTGACCGCTTTGAAGATCCGGCCCAGGCACGCATCGACCGTCTCCACCGCGCGCACGGTGGGTTCGATCTTGCCGGAGTGGCCGACCATGTCGGCATTGGCGAAGTTGACGATCAGCACCTGAAACTCGCCTTTCTCCACGGCCTTGACCACCTCGTCGGCAATTCCGGACGCGCTCATCTCCGGCTTTAGGTCATAAGTGGCGACCTTCGGCGATGGCACCAGCACGCGCTCCTCGCCCGGAAATGGCTGCTCGACTCCGCCGTTGAAGAAGTATGTGACGTGAGCGTACTTCTCGGTCTCGGCGACGCGCAGATTGCGCATCTGTTCTTTTGCCATCACGTTCGCGAGGATGTTTGTCAATGAGTCCGGCTGCACTACGAATGGCAACTCGAATTGCTTGTCGTAGCGGGTCATACAGATGTAGGTGAGATTCTTGGGGACTTCGGTCACCGGGATTTCCTGCTCAAGCGCTTCGGCGTCGGGCAAGTCGTGCCCACTGTCTTTCGTGATGCCGCTGTTGCGGGCGAGAACGCGAGTGATCTGGCGTGCCCGGTCAGCACGGAAATTGAAGTTGATGCAACTGTCGTCATCGCGAATTGTGGTCAGCGGTTCTCCACGATTGTCCACGCAGACGAACGGCGCAACGAATTCATCAGTCGTGCCCCGGTTGTACGATTCCTTCATTCCCTGAATTGCGTCAACGTAGGTTCCACTTTCACCTTTGCCGATGACCGTGGCGTCGAAGGCTTTGCGCTCGCGCTCCCAGCGGCGATCGCGGTCCATCGCGTAGTACCGGCCGCTGACACTCGCGATCTTCCCAGTGCTCAACTCGCGCATCTTTTTCTGCAACTGCTCGAGATATCCGACGCCACTGGTGGGCAAAGTATCGCGCCCATCTGTGAACGCGTGCACGAATACCCGATCGACCCCATTCTGTTTGGCCATTCGCAACAACGCATACAGGTGATGGATGTGAGAGTGCACGCCTCCATCGGACAGGAGCCCAAACAGGTGCAATCGGCGACCGCCGGAGCGCGCGTTCTCCATCGCCGAAAGCAGCGCGCGATTAGAAAAGAAGTCGCCATTCTCGATCATCACGTCGATCTTAGTGATGTCCATATACACGACCCGTCCGGCGCCGATGTTCAGATGGCCAACCTCGCTGTTTCCCATCTGTCCAGCGGGCAAGCCGACATAGCGGCCGCTGGTGTGCACAAGCGTGCTGGGAAATTCCTTTAGCAGCGCGTCGTAATTCGGCTTCCGGGCGAGAGCGATAGCGTTCGCGGCAGTCTCGGCGCGATAGCCCCAACCGTCGAGGATGATGAGGACCAGTGGCGTATTTTTCATGTAGTGCGTTTCAGAATTTTCGAATCACGAAGGAAGTGGAGGTAGCCTGGTATCGAGACATTCCTCATTGGGCGCTGGCGGATGATGCTCTCGGCAGCGAGGATGTTTTGTCGTATCCCTTCTCTTGCAGCTTCTTCATTGCGCGATCGGCAACACCGCGTCCCCATTCCTGACCGGCATCGATGGCCTCGGCAGAAAGCTGCGGCAGGACTTTGACGGTCTTCTGCCCGACAGGCGATTGATAGAACTTCGTAAGCTCGCGGATGTCGTCACGAGTGTAGTACTTGTCATAGATCGGGACAATGAGATCCACGAGCTCGTCTGCGCGAACTTCGCTGAGAAACTCGTTCCAGAATCCCTCCGGCACCTGCGGGAAGGCCTGACGCATCGGAGCGATGATCTGCTTCAGAGCAGACGCCGAGACTCTTGCAGCGCCGGTGAGCTCGATCAGTTTACGAATTTCAATCCGCTTTACCTCGGTATCAGAGGTTGAAGTGCCTACGGGTGCGAGGCCTTGTACCGGCGTAGCTTCGGCGCGCACGGTCGCAAAGAATAGCAATGGAATTACCAGCGCCCTAAATTGAGCATTCATCCTTATCTACACTCCTACTTTTTGCGCGAGCTCACCGTGATAATTTAGGGCTTTGATCCCGAGGAAACCAGCAGCGCGTCCCAGTTCTTCTTCGATCCGCAATAGCTGGTTGTATTTCGCGACGCGGTCCGTACGCGATGCCGACCCAGTCTTGATCTGGCCGGCTCCCGTGCCGACGGCAAGATCGGCAATGAATGTGTCCTCGGTTTCGCCCGAACGATGGCTGATCACGGCCGTGTAGCGGTTGCGACGCGCGAGCTCGATGGCTTCCAGTGTTTCCGTTACGCTGCCAATCTGGTTGACCTTGATTAGGATTGAATTGGCACAACCCGCGTCGATTCCTCGCTGCAGTCGCTCCGTGTTGGTGACGAAAAGATCGTCGCCGACGAGTTGAATCGTGTCGCCGATTTCCTCCGTCAACATCTTCCAACCCTTCCAGTCATCTTCCGCCAACGCGTCCTCTATCGAGACGATGGGGTATTTGCTTGCCCAATCAGACCAGAAGCGGACCATCTCCTCGGAGCTCTTCGCGCTCTTGTCCGACTTTTTGAAGACGTACTTACCGTCGCTATAGAGCTCGCTGACGGCGGGGTCTAGAGCGATCGCGATCTGCTCGCCCGGCGTGTATCCAGCCTTCTGAATCGCTTCGAGGATGACCTCGATCGCTTCCACGTTTGATTTCAGCGACGGAGCAAATCCGCCTTCATCGCCCACGGCTGTGTTGTAGCCCCGCTTCTTCAACACGCCTTTCAAAGTATGGAAAACTTCAGCGCCCCAGCGCAGAGCGTCGGCGAAATCTTCTGCCCCAATGGGCATCACCATGAATTCCTGAAAATCCACATTGTTGTCGGCGTGAGCGCCACCATTGAGGATGTTCATCATCGGGACGGGCAGAATGTTCGCATTCACTCCGCCGATGTATCGATAGAGCGGCACCCTGAGCTCATTTGCGGCCGCCCGCGCGCAGGCCATGGAGACCGCGAGTATTGCGTTAGCGCCCAAGTGCGCCTTGTTCCGACTGCCGTCGAGCTCGATCATGGTGCCGTCGATCAGACGTTGCTCGGAGGGGTCCATCCCGGCCAGAGCCGGAGCGATCGCGCTTTCGATATTCTCCACCGCCTTCAGCACGCCTTTGCCCTGATAATGACGCGGATCGTTGTCACGCAATTCCACGGCTTCGTGTTCGCCAGTGGACGCTCCGCTGGGAACGGCAGCGCGTCCTTTGGTGCCGCTGGCCAGCAGCACGTCGCACTCCACAGTCGGATTACCGCGCGAATCGAGGATCTCGCGTGCGCGGATCTCCTGAATCTCACTCATATTTCTCCTATTCATAATTGCCGGGGATTCTTGATTACATCGCGCCCAACGCCCAACGGCTAAATGGTTTCCGCTGGCAGACTGAATACTCGTGATCAGGTCGGACATACAGACGATCCATTCTGTGAACGCGAAGCTGTGATTATAAATGGCCGCTCACGTGGCGCTCCGCAGGGCGGACGAATGGTTTATAGTCGTCCCTCATGACTGAGCTAGCAAAACGGACCTGCGTTCCCTGCAAAGGCGGCGTTCCGCCGCTTCAGGGAGAGGAACTCGCCAGCCTGGCGCGTCAGGTGCGGGGATGGAAAGTTGTCGAGGAACATCATCTCGAAAAGAGCTACAACTTTTCCGATTTTGCGAGCGCGCTCGAGTTCGTAAAATCTATCGGGGCGATAGCCGAGGAACAAGGACATCATCCCGACATACTTCTGCGTTGGGGCAAAGTCACAGTCACAATTTGGACGCACAAAATCGATGGCCTGACGGAGAGTGACTTTATCCTCGCGGCCAAAATAGACGAGATCCCGCGCCCGCAGCCGCAAGTGTGAAGGCTACCGCGTGACGCAAGTCACAATGAACATCTCTAAGCAGTCGAGCAACGAGTCTGGTCTGCGTCACCAACTGTCAGCAGGACAAATGGCAATGCTGGCAGTTGGAGGATCGATTGGCACCGGGCTTCTGCTCGGATCCGGCGCCGCGATCAAGATCGCCGGCCCGGCAGTGATCCTCACGTACGCGCTTGGCGCGGCCATTGCATTTACCGTAACAATGGCGCTCGGAGAGATGGCGAGTGCGCATCCTGCCGCAGGCTCGTTCGGGCTCTATGCCGAGCTCTATTTAAGTTCATGGGCGGGATTCGTGGCTCGATACGGCTATTGGTTTTCGGTAGTGATTGCGGTTTCCGCCGAATTGGTGGCCGCCGCAACGTACATGCACACGTGGTTTCCGGCGGTCGGACCCGTGCTCTGGATTGTCGTCTTTGCCGGGCTGTTGTTGGTGATTAATTTGCGACAAGTCGGGGACTACGCTACCTTCGAGTACTGGTTTGCCATGGTGAAGGTCGCGGCGATTGTGCTCTTCATTGTGATCGGGGCCGTGCTGCTATTTGGACATCGGGTACCAGCACAATATGAAACCTCAGGCGGTTTTTTCCCGCACGGAAGTGCGGCGCCTCTGCTTGCGACTTCTTTTGCTCTGTTCAGTTTTCTGGGAATCGAATTTGTGGCGATTGCTTCCGGCGAGGCCCGTTCAGCAAACGAGATTGTTCGCGCCACACGCATCATGTTCGTCACGCTGGCGGCTCTTTATATAGGAGCGATGGCTGTACTCGTAGGCGTGATGCCGTGGACACAAGCCGGAGTCGCCCAGAGTCCATTCGTCAAAGTCTTTCAGCTTGCCGGAATACCGGCGGCTTCACTGATTATGAATTTCGTCGTACTGAGCGCGGCTTTGTCAGGAGCCAACGCGAATATCTTTGCTGCAGGTCGCATGCTCTTCTCGCTGTCCCGCAGCGGATACGCTCCCGCTCGACTGGGCGAACTCAGCGCCAGCGGATCGCCGCACGTTGGGCTTAGCCTCTCGGCGTTCGGCGTTCTGGTCGCGATCGTCGTACAGGAATATGCACCTGAATCGGCGTACCTCTACATTCTTGGAGCTTCCCTTTTCGGAGGGATGCTGGCCTGGTGGATCACACTGCTCGCTCACATCAGCTTCCGCCAAAGGACGCGCGACGAGGATCTCGACAAACTGCCGTTACGCGTTCCCGGCGGGAAGTGGCTATCGATCATAGGTTTCGTGGCGCTTACCGTCTGCGTGCTTTCGACGGCGTGGGTCCCAGCAACTCGGATCACGATCATCAGCGGGCCGATTTATTTGCTCCTGCTCACCGTCGCGTACCTGGCCGTGCGCCGGCGTGTGCAGAATTACAAAGCTGCAGCTCAACTTTGAATGTGGTAATGAACTGCTTCTTGTTAGACTCAAAGGTCATCTTCTTGCTCGTAGCCACGGAGACCCACCCTGCCTCAGGAACAACGTGCAACTTTCTAAAAAGCCCCAGCCGAAAATTGCTTTGGTTGGACTCACAGCAGACGAATCCAAGCTCTTTTCCGACTGCTGCAAGCAACTGGAGATTCAAGCTCCGGTCGTGGACGACCACTCCGGGCAGCAGTTTCAACGTGAGAAGTTCGAAGGTATTGCCATTGCCATAGGAGCGGAGGCCGAGCAGATCCTGCATATGATTCGCAGCTCGCCTTCCAACCGACGCGTCCTTATTTACGCAATCGCCGGGCAGCTCAGGGACGTATATCCCTTGTCGCGCTACGGCATCAACGCAACATTCGAGCGTCCTTTGGACCGTCAGAGCGTGCTCAAATTGCTGCGCGCGACCCGCATGTTGATTGTCCACGAGTTTCGCCGCTATCTGCGCGTTCCCATTGTGCTGCCTCTGCAAATCGAGAGTGATTCTGCAAAAGTTGCAGGTTCTACGTGTGAACTGAGTGGAGGTGGCATGTCCCTGACACTTACCGAAGGCAGACTGAATACCGGGGAACGAGCAACGGTTTCATTTTCCCTGCCAGGATTGGCAGTACTGAAGCTGACGGGACAAGTCTGCTGGCGGAAAGAAGCCGAGAAGACGTTCGGCATAAAGTTCGACGAGACTGCTCCTGCCCGCGCGCAGATCAGGGCCTGGATCGATGAATTCCTTGGAATTAAATAGCGGGACTATTTGATTCCGTAAAGTTTGGCGGCATTGTTGTGCATCACCATATGCGCGATCTGTACGGCCTGCTCACGGGAGATCTGGCCATCCTGCATCATGCCGGTCAGGGCCAGTGCCAAAGCCTGACGTGCCGTGTTGCCCTCCACCCATCCAACCTCTTCCCAATCGAGCTCCGGCGGCCCAGGCGCCAGATCGGTGCCGAAGAGAACTTTCTCCGGATACCATTCCAGCCACTCGCGCAAGACTACGCTCAACGCGCGCGGACTGAGGAGCGCCGTCTGCTCCGACATGTCGGTGTACGCGTTCGGCTTGCTCATCAGATACGACACCTTCTTGCTGAATGTCTGCGCGCCGCCATGGAGGAAGACGAATACTGTCTTGCGCAATGCGGGATCGTCGAGCAACGAGCTGAGCAGCGCGGGATCTGATCCGGGCAGATCGAAATAACTTCCGCAACCTCCGCCGGTGTGGAAATGCACGGGCATATTCAACCGTCCCGCCTCCGCAGCAATGTACCGAAGCAGATAGTTTTCGAGCGTAAGATACTCCGCTTTGGAGGGCGCACCTTCATGGATGTAGCGTGCGTAAATGGCCGCTGCATCCTGCTGGGTAGCAGGCATGAAGTCGAGCGAACGCAGATAAGCAGCCTCGAACTTGATGGCCACAGCTCCCGACTGCTTCTGACGCTCCAACTCCGGCGTAACAATCTGTGAAGTAAACGCGGCGAGCGATGTCGGAACCGCACTCACACCAAGATCGCGCACATAACGGTGGAGCAACATCTCTTCCCGCTGATAGAACACTTTGCGATCAGGGTTGTCGGCAAGATTGGCATCGTTCAATGGCGAAAGCAGTGCATCATCGAAAGGCACCCAGCGGAAGCGCGGCGGCTGCAGTCCGCGGCCGAGCGCTACGCGATTGGCCAACTGCGTCTGAATTCCCAATCGATCGAGCACCCAGTTGGCATAGTTGTCGCCCTGCTGCTGTTTGATCCGCTGTTTGGTGGCTAGCAAGGTTCGCACGTGCTCAGGCGTGCGGTCATCGAACGGATACTGCCATAGCGCCCTCCACGCTTTCAGGAAATCGGGATTTTCCGGGCGCGTTGCGAACGGAGGGTCCATCACGCTTATGGGATCGCAGGGGAGGGCGTCGAAATCTTCGTCCTTTTCACCAGGAGAAACGAGCTTCGGGGGATGCGAATGGTTATCGATCGCCTGAATGCTGTTGATCTCCGAGAGCAGCGCGGGATCGGGAACGGTTTGCGCAAAAACCAATGTGGTGCACACAGTGAGCAGTGCCGGCAGGATTGCTCTTAGGATCGTCATCTTAATCGGAGGGACATGATAACCCGGCGTTCGCAAATCGGCTCCAGTTAGACTGGAATGAATGAAGGTCAACCGGGAAATTCCTGTTCGACAACTGCGGCTCCTGATTTTCGATCTTGACGGCACACTGGTGGACTCCCGCCAGGACTTAGGAAATTCGGTAAACGCGATGCTCCGGCATTTTGACCGCCATGAGCTCCCGCTCGACGTGATCGCCGGTTACATCGGAGACGGCGCGCCCATGCTCGTCCGCCGCGCCCTCGGTGATCCGAAAGACGAGCACTTCGTCCACGTGGCGCTGCAGTTCTTTCTGGACTACTACCGCAAGCACAAACTGGACAATACCTACGTCTATGACGGCGTGCTCGATTCGCTTAGGACGTTGAATGAAGGCTCCCTGCCGCGAAAGATGGCGGTCCTCAGCAACAAGCCGGTAGGACCATCACGGGCCATCGTCGATGCGCTCGGCCTCAGCGAGTTCTTCTCCCAGATTTACGGTGGGAACAGCTTTGAGACCAAGAAGCCCGATCCGCTCGGGGTGCAGAAGCTTCTGAAAGAGGCACACTGCAAACCCGAGGAAGCAGTCATTATTGGTGACTCCGACGTGGACGTCCTCACCGCTCGCAACGCCGACATCTATTCCGTCGGTTGCTCCTATGGACTCGCGCCTCACGGCCTCGAGACCGTAGCTCCGGACGTCCTGGTAAGGACACCCAAAGAGTGGGGTAAGGCCTTGAAGGCCTGATCGCACGCCGGTGGAAGAGCACCACGCCTTCAAGCATCCATCGGAAGTCTCAGATGTAGAATTATGGCGCTTCTAGTGCCTGCCGTCCGTGCACTTCGATTGATCGCCATACTGTTCGTGGTGACGGTCTCATAAACCCTTATTTCCGGAGAGAACAATGCCCATTGACGAACGCATCGGCCGTCGCTCTTTCATTCACGCGCTGGGAGCTGCAGGTGTTGCCGCTATGTTTCCTGGCACCTTCACTGATTCTGGAGCAGCCGCCGCACAGCCGGTAATCCAAGCCGTGCAAGGTAGCTCGGCAGCTATGCCGAAGCACAACATTCGCTTTGCTGTATGCGGCATGAGTCACGACCACATCTATGGCATGACGGAAGCAATCCGACGCGGCGGCGGAGAACTCGTGCTGGCTTATGGCGCCGAGTCGGAGAAAATCACGGCGTTCCGCAAGCGCTATCCCGACGTGAAGTGGGCATCCTCAGAAGGCGAGATCCTCAACGACAGTTCGATCCAGTTGGTGCTGAGCTCGAAGATCGCAAGTGAGCGCGCCGCTCTAGGCGTGCTTGCGATGAAGCACGGCAAGGACTTCCTTAGCGATAAGCCCGGCGTAACAACGCTCGAAGACCTGGCACTGATACGCAGGACTCTCGCGGAGACGAATCGTATCTATGCCATCCTGTACAGCGAACGTTTGGAGGTGCCGGCGGCTGTGAAGGCCGGCGAGTTCGTGAAGGCGGGCGCCATTGGCAAGGTCATTCAGACGATCAACATCGCACCGCATCAAGTCACCCAGAGAGCAGGTGACGCCGGCGGCGGCAGTGGCCGGCCTGAGTGGTTTTGGCATCCGGAGCAGTACGGCGGCATCTTGTGCGACATCGGCTCGCATCAGGTGGACCAGTTTCTGTACTACACAGGATCCACATCTGCCGATGTGGCGGAGGCGCAGATCGCGAACGTGCGTCACCATGATCATCCCGACTTCCAAGACTTTGGCGACATGGTACTCCGGGGCAATCGCGGTTTCGGCTACGTGCGTCTTGACTGGTTCACGCCGAGAGGCCTGGGCACGTGGGGTGATGGAAGGCTCTTCATTCTCGGGACTGACGGCTACATTGAACTGCGCAAATATGCCAACGTTGCAGTCGAGGGAGGCCATGGGAACAACCTCTACCTAGTGGACCAAAAGCAGGCTCGGTACCTGGACTGCAGTCAGGTGGAGTTGCCGTTTGGGCCGCAGTTTGTCTCAGACATTGTCAATCGGACGCATACGGCACAGGATCAAGAACAGTGCCTGCTCGCGGCGGAAATCTCCATCCGTGCCCAGATGTCAGCGAAGCACGTGACAATCCAGAGTTAGTCCACTATAAAGCGGCGCACAGTCTTGAAAGTTTGCAGACTAACCAGAGCCTCAGATAGCCAAGGAGGCTCGGAAGTCCGACGCAGACTTTAGCCCAGCCCGCCAGAAAATGATTCCGTCACTTGTGAACTGGCAATAACCGTTTTGCGTAGCATACGTCAAAGCTCCATACAGTGAGTTACGTCACAGCTCATAGTTGAGGGACGAATGCTGACGGATTTGCGTGATGCTTTGCGCCAGTTGCGGAAGGCGCCGGGGTTCACCACGACTGCCTTGATCACATTGGCACTTGGCATCGGTGCCACCACGGCGATCTTCACACTGGTGCATCAGGTGATGTTGAAGTCGCTTCCTGTGAGCAAGCCCGGCGAACTGTGGCGGATCGGGGACAAAGTACGCTGCTGCAACTGGGGTGGGTACACACAGGGCGATGACGGCAATTTTGCTTTGTTCTCATGGGAGGCATATAAGAATTTTCGCGCACGCACACCGGAGTTCACGGACCTTGCTGCACTGCAGGCCGGCAATGCGCCTCTTGGCGTACGCAGAGTGGGATCACAGGCTCCGGTGGACACGCGCAATGGGCAGTATGTCTCTGGGAATTTCTTCAAGACCTTCGGCGTGCAACCCTGGATTGGACGCCTCTTAACCGATGAGGACGATCGCGAGGGCGCTCCACCCGTTGCGGTGATGAGCTACCGCATATGGCACGAAAAGTACGGAGCTGATCCTTCTGTGGTCGGCGCCGGCTACCAGATCAATGGACATCCATTCACCGTTATCGGCGTCGCTGCGCCGGGATTTTATGGAGCAAAGCTGGCCGGATGGGGCATGCCCGACATTTGGCTGCCACTCACAAGCGAATTGGTGATTGACGGAGCGACCGCGCGACTGAAGCGCCCCAACGGCAACTTCCTGGACCTGATTGGCAGAGTGGGTCCCGGAGTGAATCCCAAAGCGCTCGAAGCAAAGCTGAGGGTGGAACTGTATGACTGGCTGGCGAGTCACGTTCCCGACATGGAACCGAGCGAAAAGCAACTGTGGCAACAGCAGACGCTGCACCTCAGTCCCGGCGGCGCCGGAGTCGCGGCCTTGCGGGATGACTATGAAGACGGACTGAAGCTGCTTCTGGTGGCTGCTGGGTGCGTACTGCTGGTAGCGTGCGCGAATCTGGCAAATCTGATGCTGGCACGCGGATTGAAGGACCGCGCGCAAACCTCGATACGGGTGGCGCTGGGCGCTCCGCGAGCACGGCTGCTTCGCAAGTCTCTGGTCGAATGCGTGATGCTGGCGGCCATGGGCGGGGCGTTGGGCATAGCCTTGGCGTACACCGCAACCAGATTGGTTCTGCACCTGGCTTTCAAGATCGGTGGCCCTAATAACTGGGTGCCAATCAGCGCGACTCCTTCCTTACCTGTGCTGCTCTTTACACTTGCCACGTCTGTTATGACGGGAATCACTTTCGGGATCGCGCCGGCGTGGATCACCTCCAGTGCCGATCCCATTGAGGCCCTTCGCGGCGCGAGCCGCTCAGTAGCGGGCGGTCGGTCATGGGCGCAGAGGTCTCTTGTAATCGCGCAGGCAGCGATCTCCCTCGTTCTGCTCTCCACGGCCGCCCTGCTGGGCCAGAGCCTCCGGAATCTCCAACACCAGAATTTTGGATTCGAAACACAGGGACGGTACATCGCGTGGATCAATCCGATCTTGGGCAATTACAAGCCGGAACAAATGGAGCCGCTGTTCCGGCAAATCGACGATCGCCTGCAACAGATTCCCGGTGTGCGGATGGTCGCCCCAGCACTCTATGCGCCCATGACCGGAGACAGTTGGAACGGTGGTGTTCGTGTGGAAGGCCGGCCTGAGCCTCCGGCCAAGGAAGACACAAGCGCGGGATGGGCGCGGGTGATGCCGGGATTCTTCGAAACGCTGGGCGCTAAAATCGTTCTTGGCCGCGCCATTACGGAAGAGGATACGCCGACGACGCGTAAGGTCGCCGTGATCAACGAAGCATTCGCAAAGAAGTTCTTCAAAGACCAGAATCCGATTGGTCAGCACTTCGGCCCCGGGAAGATCAAATATTCCGGAACCTACGAAGTCGTGGGAGTCGCGAGAGACATGCGCTACATGACCTACGACTACAAAGAACCGATCCGGCCGATGTTCTGGATACCGGAAACACAGACGGTGCAGTACGACGACTCCGACTACATGAGTGGCGAAATCTGGTCGCACTATTTGTACAACATCGTAATCTGGGCGCCGGGAAGCCCGCCCGGGATGGAAGACAGAGTGCGCAAGGCGCTGGCGAGCATCGATCCCGATCTCGTTCTCTACGGCGTTGACCCATACACCGAAGTCCTGAGCGCTGACTTCCAACGGCAGGACATGATCGCAACTCTCACCACGCTCTTCGGTGCGCTTGGCCTGGTGCTCGCGGCGGTCGGTCTGTACGGAGTGATGGCGTACACAGTGCAACAACGCACCAGTGAGATTGGCGTGCGAATGGCCTTGGGAGCGGATCGCATCAGGGTGATAAAGATGGTGCTACGCGGTGCCTTCTCCCAGATCGGCATCGGACTGGCGTTGGGCATTCCAACAGCCATCGTCGCCGGCAAGCTCATGACCAATCAATTGTTTGGCGTCAAGCCATGGGATCCAGTCATGCTCGCAACCGCCACGCTGCTGCTCAGTCTGGCCGCCTTCCTCGCCTCCGCAATCCCAGCCCGACGTGCTGCAGGCGTGGAGCCAATGGTGGCACTGCGCAATGAGTGATGGCTGCGCGTGGTGCCGCTAACATTCCATTAAGCACTTCCCTGTTCACGAGCAGGAACAGGGAATTTTGCCTCGTTGAAGCCGGCTTCCGGGGCGAGTTTCCTCCGCTTCGTATAATGAAGAGATGTCACAGGCTAGTTTTCCTCCCTGTGGCTCGTGTCTTTATGGATTTCAAGCTAGTAAGCGAATACAAGCCGGCGGGCGACCAGGCCAGGGCTATCGACGAGCTCTCGCGTGGCGTCTATTCCGGCGATAAACATCAGGTGCTGCTGGGCGTCACCGGGTCGGGGAAGACGTACACGATGGCGAAGGTCATCGAGCAATTCAATCGTCCGGCGCTGGTGTTGGCTCACAATAAGACACTGGCGGCCCAGCTTTATCACGAGTTCAAGCAGTTCTTCCCCAACAATGCGGTCGAGTACTTCGTCTCCTACTACGACTACTACCAGCCGGAGGCCTACATCCCCTCCGGGGACGTTTATATAGAAAAGGAAGCAACCATCAATGACGAACTCGACAAGCTGCGGCTCTCGGCGACGAAGTCTTTGTTTGAGCGGCGCGATTGCGTGATTGTAGCCTCGGTGAGCTGCATCTATGGTCTCGGATCGCCCGAGGCGTATTACGGAATGCTGCTGTTCCTTGAGAAGGGACAGAAAATCAAGCGTGAGGACATCACGCGCCGGCTGGTCGAGATTCTCTACGACCGCAATGAGTCAGACTTCCGCCGCGGCACCTTCCGCGTACGCGGTGACGTGATCGAGATCTTCCCCACTTATGACGACATGGCATACCGCATCGAGCTGTTTGGGGACGAGATCGAGTCGCTGTCGCAGATCGATCCACTCTTCGGCACAGTAAAGCAGAAGTATGCGCGGCTGCCGATCTATCCCAAGAGCCACTACGTGCTGCAACCCGAGCGCAAGAAGCGCGCGATCGACTCCATCCTCGAAGAGCTCGCATGGTGGGAGAAGGAGCTGGAGCAGCAGGGACGCCTGGTGGAATCGCAGCGAGTGCATCAGCGCACGCGTTTTGATCTCGAGATGATCAAGTCGGTCGGATACTGCCATGGCATCGAGAACTACTCTCGACATTTCTCCGGACGACTGCCTGGCGAGGCGCCGCCGACACTCATTGACTATGTCCCGCGCGACTTCCTGTTGTTCATCGATGAGTCTCACCAGACGGTCCCGCAGTTGCACGCGATGTGGCACGGTGATCGCTCACGAAAAGCCAACCTGGTGGAGTATGGATTTCGGCTGCCGTCGGCGATGGACAATCGCCCACTGCAGTTCGAGGAATTTGAGACGCGAGTCAATCAAGCGATTTATGTATCGGCGACTCCTGGCCCCTATGAACTGACAAAGTCCGCTGGAGTGGTGGTCGAGCAGATCATCCGTCCCACTGGATTGGTCGATCCTGAACTCGAGGTGCGTCCTGTAAAGGGGCAGATCGACGATCTGCTGTATGAGATTCGCGCCCGTGTTGAGCGGAAGGAACGCGTGCTCGTCACAACCCTGACCAAACGCATGGCCGAGGACCTAGCCGAGTACTACAGCGAAGTCGGGGTGCGCTGTCGATATATGCACTCGGAAGTCGAGACGCTGGAGCGCATCAAGATCCTGCGCGATCTGCGACGCGGTGAATACGATGTCCTGATCGGCATCAATCTGCTGCGCGAAGGACTCGATCTGCCCGAGGTCTCACTCGTAGCCGTGCTCGATGCCGACAAAGAGGGCTTCTTACGCTCTGCTGGATCGCTGATCCAGACGGTCGGACGTTGCGCGCGCAACCTGAACGGTCGCGCCATCCTTTACGCTGACCGAATCACTGACTCCATGCGCAGGGCCATGGACGAGACCGAACGTCGGCGCGCTATCCAGCGCGCGCATAACGAAGAGCATGGCATCACGCCTGAGTCCATCGTGCGTTCGCTCGATTATTCGCTGGCCAAGATCATCGATCCGGACGCCTCGGAGTTGGGTGAGGCGATCGACACGATGCCAGATATCAACTCGCAGGAAGATCTGGACAAGTACATCGCCCAACTTGAAATTCAAATGCGTGAGGCGGCTAAGAAGTTTGAGTTTGAGAAGGCAGCCAAGATACGCGATACGATCAAGGATCTCCGGACCAAGGAGATGCTGATCACGTAAGCGGGCTACTGCTGCTGGGTCGTCTTGAAGTGTTCTTCGAGCGACTTCACGTACTCGCGTTCAGCGGCAAGCTCCGACTGAAGCTTCTTCACGAGTCCCTCCAGTCGCGCAATTTCCATTCTCAGCTTTGCCACATCGCCGCTCACGCTTGGGCCAGTCCCATTTGCGACTGGTTGTGGTGGAGCAACGGCTACGGCCACCGGCGCCGTCACGGGTAGCGGTGCCATTGCCTGGCTGGGGGCAGGGGCCGCTAGCGTCCGCGGACGAGGGGGCGCGACTCCAGCCGGGGCTGATGCGAAGATACTCGACAATGCCGCTGCCGCCTGCGCAGCTTGGACTGGGGCTTCCGCAGGTTCCTTCTGATCTCTGAGCAGATGCTTCACTCTTGTTATCAGGTCCTGAGGTTGAAACGGCTTGCGGATCAACTCATCGGCTTTCACTGAAAAGGCTTTCTCAGCCACGGCACGGTTCACTACACCGGACATCAGAATCACTGGCGTGGCGCTGAGCTTCGGATGTTGCTTGATGTGCTGACAAACCTCATATCCATCTTTATCCGGCATGATGACATCCGTGATGACGACGTCGGGCAGGTTCTTCTCAATCTGGGGCAGCGCGCTCGATGCGTCAGCGTACGCGATGACGTCGATGTTCTCGCGACGAAAGGCGATCTTGATTACTTCGCGCATGGTCGCGCTGTCGTCGATGAAAACTACGGTAGGCGTGCCCACTTAAACCTCCCCCTCGATGATGCTGGGGTTCTCATCGACTTGGCGGAGCGCATCGAGCAGCAGCTCCGTCGATGAACGCAGCACAGTACGCGTGCCGGTACTCACGCCGGGAACGAACTTGTACACGCCGTTCTCGACTCCATTGGCCCTCTTCACGATGTCCATCACGGCATCGTCGCCGATCAGGTCACCGGCCTCCGCATGAGAAATATCTCCACGATCGAAGAAGACGATGCCATCGACGTTAGCGGAATTGATGTGCAGAGCTCCGGTCTGGCGAGATTGCGCGAGCATCTGAACCACTCCGGGAAGATCGAGATGCGAAAGATTTCCGCTGAGCGCCGTGTCCCCGGTGCCCAACATCTGCGTTGGTTGGAAACCTTCCTCATGGCTCTTCAGAAATGCACGAATGTGTGAAGCAACATGCTCCGGCCCAAGGCGCCGATCGACATAGTCGTCGCATCCCGCACGAAAGGCTTCCATTAATGCCTGGTCGCCACCATCACCCATGGCAATGATGGGAATGTGAGCCGTCTTGTGATCGGTATGCACAATGCGCGGCAACTCGAATGCATTCATCTCGCGCAGATTCGTCGCACAGAGGATTGCAACCGGCGTGTTCCACTCCAGCATGGTGAGCGCGTAGGCAGATTGCGTGCTATGAATCACGTCGAGTCCTTCGATCTTGAGCGCCTCGCCGAGACGCTTGGCAAAAAACACATTGCTGTCGATGAGCAATATCTTGGGTTGCGGGAGCGTCATGCTAGTCATGCTTCTCCCCCCATATCCATGAGCTGCTCCAACTCGATTACCTCGACGATCTCACCTTGCAATGACAGCAATCCGCAGACGTACGGCTGAAGCTGGCCCGTGACCGGTAGAAGCTCAGAATCTACGAGTTGACATTCCCCGGTGACGGGAATCGCCGTCCACTCCGGACCCTTGACGGTGCTGCGCGCCGCAATGAGGTAGAACTTCCGCTGCGGTGCAGATGGACCCACGAGGACGGGAGCGATGTCGGCAACCGGCACGATGCGCCCACGTCGCAAGAGCACGCCTGTGACCAGCGCAGATGTGTGCGGGAACTGCTGCGGCTCATCCTGACCTGCGAACTCGGTGACGATAGCAGCGGGAAACGCGAAACGCTTCTTCCCCAGTGGGAAAAGAACAAATCGCGACGTGTCCGCGCCTAGAGCTGCTCTAGTCATAATGCGGCCACCGCCGCGGTCGATAACCTGTCACCCACATTCGCCGAAAGAACACTGACTTCCGCCTTGCTGAGAAAACATTCCGGACGAACCACAGGGACAACTCTTCCCTTAATGACAGCCAATCCGCGATACCAATTGCGTTCCTCGCCTGTGAAGGCCAGAGGAAGTTGATGGATGCGCGCGATCTCCTGCATTTGATCGATCTCCTCCACCAGCACTCCAACCGCCATGCGGCGCATTAGCAATAGCCGCGTCGGCTTGCTTGGCTGCATGCGAAACTGCGCGCCGGCATCGATCACGAAGTACGTGCGCTGCTGTCGTTCGAGCGTGTATTTCACCTTCTTGAAACGATGGTGACCGTGGTGCATGTATTCCACGAGCCCTTCGAGATTGCGGATCTCATCCACACTCTCGGCTTCAATAGCAAACGTTGAGCTACCCAGCGAAAACAGGATCGCCGTCTGGCTAGATCGTTCCGCCCGCGCTGTCCCGACTTTGCGCGGCAACTTCATACCGCACCTGCCCGCGCAGAGCCATACACCAGGAGCATGCGCTGTTCGATCGCGGCGTATATGTTGTCGATCGGCAATGTTTGGTCCACTGCACCGGCGCGAATTGCCTCGGCGTTCATGCCGAAGATGACTGAGGTCGCTTCGTCCTGCGCGATCACGTATCCGCCAGCTTGCTTCACAGCTTGCGCGCCTCGGGCACCATCGTTGCCCATGCCAGTAAGGATCACGCCGATACACATCGTGCGCGAATAGTCCGCGGCGGTTTCGAGCGTAACGTCTGCACAGGGGCGATAGCCGAGGATTCGCGGTCCATCGTCGAGAGTCACGCGTCCGGTTTGCGAGACGCGCAGGTGGTGCGATCCGGGACAGACATACACCATTCCTGCCGACAGAATCTCTCCAGCTTCCGCTTCCTTGGCGGGGAGTGCGCACGTCTCCGAGAGTTGCTGGCTGAATTGCGAGGTAAAGTTCGCAGGCATGTGTTGCACAAGGATTACCGCTCCCGGAAATGCCTTCGGGAAGCTCGGCATCAACTTCATCAGCGTAGCCGGCCCACCAGTTGAGGCCGCGATCACCACCAGTGGAAACTTTGATTGCGAACGTACTCCAGGGGCTGCGATAGCGCTCAAGCGCGACTCCTGTTTTGGACCGGGCTTCACTCCGGGCTCAGTGCGAGGCGCCGACCCGGCAATCTCGGTCGACAACTTATTGCGGGAAGCAGTGCGGACTACCCGGACTTTGGCAGCGGTGCGCAGCTTGCGCACAAGCTCGTCCCGCACGCTGGACATATCGAGATCGACGCCGCTTGAAGGTTTCGCGACGAAATCAATCGCTCCGAGTTCCAGCGCCTTGAGCGTGATCTCAGCGCCTTCACGAGATTCAGAGCTAACAACCAGGATCGGTCGCGGATTCGTGGACATGATCTGCTCGGTTGCCTGCAGTCCATCGACGTGAGGCATATTGATGTCCATGGTGATTACGTCGGGCTTGAGCGCCTCGCATTGAGCCACGGCTTCGCGTCCATCGCGAGCCTCGCCCGCAACCTCAAAGCCAGGTTCGGCCGCGAGGATACTGTGCAGAACTTTCCGCATGAATGCGGAGTCATCTGCTATCAGCACGCGAATTTTTCCGTTGCTACTCATGCTATTGCTAACTTCAAATCCTCAATACTGCCGCGCTCCGCATCACCTTGCCGCATGCGCCATGCTCGTCTGAGCTACGCCGGCCGAGCCAATTAATTCCTGCACGCCTGCGATCAATTGCTCGTCCTGCACTGGCTTAGTCAGAAATCCTGCGGCTCCCTCTTTAATTGCGCGTTCGCGATGCTTGGCTCCTGCACGCGACGTGACCACCATCACGGGGATGTTGCGCGTCTCGGGATCCTGGCGCAGATGAGCCATCAGCTCGTAACCGTTGGTGCGGGGCATTTCAAGATCGGTGATCACCAGATCGCAACCGCCCTGCAACGCGATCTCCAGGGCCTCAAAGCCATCACTGGCCAGACGCACCCGATATCCAGCTTTCTCCAGCATGCGTCCGACAAACTTGCGTACGCTGATGGAGTCGTCGGCGAGAATGACAACCTTCTCTTCCCTCACCGGCTCTCTCGCGGCCTGGGGAATCTCGCCAGCAGCCAGGGCTGCTGATCCGGGAGCAAAGATGCGAGCGGCCAGACCGGAAGTCATCAACGGACGGCGCTCGATGGCTTCTCCGGCAACTAGACGATTGACGTCGATCAACAGAATCAGACTGCCATCGGGTGCGATGGTTGCGCCTGAGAACAGCTTCACGTTGCGCAGGTACTCGCCAAGCCCCTTGATGACGATTTCATCCTTGCGAATGACCTCTTCCACCAGAATGCCAACCTGTCTTCCGGCAACATTCACGATCACCATGCGATAGAAGCCGTTTATCGGCTCGACTTCTGGCAGTCCGAGCTGCGCATCCAGCCGAACGACTTCGGTAACCACGTCGCGTACCTTGGTCAGCAGCTTGCCGCCGACGAATTCGACGTCCTTGGCGGCCAAGCGACGAATCTCTTCGACGCACGAGAGGGACACGGCAAACATCATCTCGCCACAACGCACAAAGAGCGCCTGCGAGATGATCAGCGTGAGTGGAACTTTCAATGTGAATCGCGTGCCGACGCCTGCCTGTGTATCCACATCGATCTCGCCGTTCAGGTCAGTCAGGTTCGCTCGAACAACGTCGAGACCAACTCCGCGCCCGGCGAGCTCGCTTCTGCGTTCAGCCGTAGAGAAGCCAGGATGGAAGAGCAACTCGAGAAGTTCACGCTCGGAGAGCCGCCCGGCTTCTTCTGGTGAATAGAGCCCATGCTCTACAGCTGTTTTGCGAACGCGCTGGTAATCGATTCCCTTGCCGTCGTCTTCGACTTCGATATAGATGTGATTGCCGCGATGGTATGCGCGTACCGCGACGTTGCCATGATCGGCCTTTCCGCAGTTGTAGCGCTCTTGAGTCGATTCCAATCCATGGGCCACGGCATTGCGAACAAGGTGAACCAACGGATCCGAGATCTGCTGGATGATGTTGTTGTCGAGCTCCGTCTCGGCCCCTGCAAGCGTGATCTCCACCTGCTTGCCGGCAGCCTTGGCGGCATCCCGAACCGTCCGCGAGATGCGGGTGTACAGATTGCCGATCGGCACCATGCGAGCCTGGGTGATCTCGTCCTGGAGCCGGTGCGCGAGTTTGGTGAACTCATCAATGTCGGAGTCAACGCGGCGGACGAATCCATCAAGCTGCGTGAGCACCTCGGTTACGTCAGCCGAGATTTCAGTCAACGACCGCGACAGGATGTTGTAGTCGTCATAGCGATCCATCTCCAGCTCAGAGAATTCCGAACCGTCACCCGATGGGCCGCTGCCGAACCCCGAACCAAAGCTGTGTCCGAACGAAGGAGTGAAACTGCCGGTGATCCGGCTGAACTCGTGCTTCTCCTGAAACTCGCCAATCTTTTCCGACATGCGCGTCCGGGAGAAGTTCAGTACCTCCGCGAGGCGCTCCAATTCGGCGACCCTGCCCAGCATCCGCGTACGGTTGATGACCAACTCACCGACTGCGTTCATCATGCTGTCGAGCCGCTCGAGGGCAATGCGGACGGACTTCGACTGCGGTAACCCGGTCGGATCTTTTCTGCGCAGGCCGGCAATGAGTTCGGGCTCCGGCTCGTCTGAAGAATCGTTACTCGAAATCACCTCAGCGGTGGCTGTTTGCGGAGAGGCAGCGCGCTGCGTTTCGACGGATGCTTGTTGCTCTGGAACGGGAGCAACCGCGGACGCCGTCTTCGGCTGAGCGCTAAATACCTGTATGCGCGAAAACAGCGACTTGAGACTCGCTTGCAGCGTCGCTTCGTCCGGCCACTGATGATGGAGCAGCTTTTTGATTGCATCCACTGCCTCGAGGCACATATCTACGGCTTCGGCAGTCGGCTTGAGCTGCCCATCGCGGATCAGTCCAATGAGGTCTTCGGCGCTATGAGCAATGCGCGAAATGCGCTGCAGTCCGACCTGCGCGGCCGAACCTTTTACCGTGTGCATTGCACGGAACAGGCGATTGATCTGCTCGGCATCCGCCAACCCTTCCAGGGCGAGCAAACACTCCTGGACGATCTGCAGATGTTCTTCAGCTTCGGGGACAAAGAATTCGAGGATCTCAGCGGGCACCTCGCCATCGGGCGCGAGAGCGGCAATCGGAGCAACGTTCTCTGACTGTATCGGAGTGGCAGCGTCAGTCGGCGTAGATCTTGTCTCCGAAGCCTGCGGTGCGTGCTCCGCTGCAAGGGGCAAGTCGGGAGTGGCGTGCAGGTGAACCGGAGCGACGTGGTCTTGTACCGCTTCTTGCCCAGTCTCAGCCTTTCCGAATGCAAACGGATACCGTTGCCGAAAGGCCGCGATCTCTTCTTCGTTCTCAAGTCCGTCCGAGCTGATCATCAACAGGTCAGACTCCAGAACGGCAACAGCTTCGGAGATGAACTCGACCAGTGGACCGGCAGCATCCGCAGCGATCGTGGCGTTCATTGCGTACTGGAAGATGTGACTGAGCTTGCTCGACAGCTCACGGAAGAGCGGGTATCCGTACGACCCGGAACTGCCTTCGAGCGTGTGCGAAGAGATAAAGAGACGCTGTATGTCGTCGGGAACAGGATACGGATCCTGAAGAATGCCGGAGTATTCCCGCAAGAACTGCAGGTGCTCGGAGGCTTCCTGCAGGAAGACCTCGACGAATTCTGCTCCGGGATTACTCACATTCACTCCTAAACGACGGCCGTGCGTGCAACGCCCGCAGCGCTCTTGCGGTACATCAACGAATCTCCGATAACGATCGGTTCCAGATCGACCTTGGTCTTTGCCACTGATTCGGCATGACCGAGGAAGAGATATCCTTCTGGCTCCAGGTACTCGTAGAACTTCCGGATCAACGAAGCTCGCAGCTCTTCCGAGAAGTAGATCAACACGTTCATGCAAAAAATGCAGTCGAAGCGGCCCATGTAAACCATCTGCGCGAGGTTCATCGGCGCAAAGGTCACCATCTTCTTCAGCTTGGGCTTCACACGGAACTCATCTGCCGCGGTCTTCACAAAGTAGTTCTCGATCCGCTCGGTTTCTATGCGAGCCAGATCACGTTGCGAATAGCTCGCCCGCTCAGCCGTCTCGAGCGCGTGCTTGCTGATGTCAGTGGCGAGTATCTCGATGTCCCACGTGTCGGCAGATTCCAATGCCTCTGCTATGGTGATCGCAATCGAGTACGGCTCTTCGCCGGTCGAACATCCCGCGCTCCAAATGCGCAGCGTACGTGGATCGTTCCAAAACTTTCTTGCGTGTACCTCTGGCAGGATGCGCTTGTGCAGCGCTTGGTACACGGCGGGATAGCGGAAGAATGATGTCTCCTGCGTCAGCACTCGCTGGAGTAGTGCGTCGTACTCTGAATTCGAGTTTTGAATGCTGCGCAGCAAATCCGTGCCTCTTGCCAGTCCTTTGTCTCGCAAGTAATCGTTCAAGCGATTCTTAAGAAACCGTGTCCGCGATTCATCAAAGAGAATCCCTGACCGGCGCTCGACCACATGTCGAATCTCCGCTAGCTCGTGCTCGCTGATCGCCGTTAGACTTCTCTGTTCCATATCCTGGACTCGACTGGCCCTTGTTTCCCCTTACATTCTTCTAGCGTCTCGCCACTGCGGCGGCTGATGCGAACTCCTTCACCTCTGCTGGTCCACTTCCCGCCGAGTTGATCCGGAACTGTGAAAGCGCTTCGTTCAACTGCTCGGAGAGCTTCACCATGTTTTCAACCGTGCGCGCCGTCTGCCGTGCTCCCTGCGATGTCTGGCGGGTAATGTTGGAGATAATCTGCATCGCATTGGCCACGCCTTCCGTGCCGCGCACCTGCTGCTTCGACGCGAGCGAGATTTCCTGCACCAACTCTGCCGACTGACGCACGACGCTCGAAATCGCCTCGAGCGCTTTGCCGGCCTGATCCGCAAGACGAGCACCAACTTCCACTTCTTTGGTGCCTTCTTCCATGACCACCACGGCTTCGTTCGTCTCGGCCTGAATGGCTTTGATCAGCGCCGCGATGTCCTTGGTCGCAGTGCGCGAGTGCTCAGCCAGTTTGCGGACTTCGTCGGCAACCACGGCAAAGCCGCGGCCGGCTTCACCGGCACGCGCAGCTTCAATGGCCGCATTGAGAGCAAGCAGGTTGGTTTGCTCGGTAATATCGTTGATGACGTTGATGATTTCGGAGATCTCGAGTGACCGATCTCCAAGCGACTTAATCTTCTTCGCGGTCGCCTGCACCGAGGATCGAATGCGCTGCATGCCTTCCAGCGTGTCGCGGACGGCGCGATTGCCCTGCTCG